>JBILPX010000148.1:0-7450 GCA_044373565.1 Roseomonas sp. | reverse complement strand
AAAGCAGCTCAACGGAAACCGCGGGGCCAAGCAACATTGCCCACATCAGTAGAAAGGCGGGCAAGCTTAGCAGATAGGCAGTCAAGGCTTCCGCCCGCAACAGCCGCGCTGAAGGACCGGCGCTACGCATGAACAGACTCTGCCTCATAGAGCGGGCGACGCGCACCTTCACGGTCGAAAAGAATGGCGCGTCTTGGCAGAATATGGATGGTGTCCTGACCGGAAAGGCGCTCGGCTATCGCTGGGGGAAGGCGAAGAATTGTTGTGTCTGACACGCCTGCAACCTGGCAATGCACCAGCGTTTCCATCCCCAGTTTTTCCATGCGTAATAGGCGCGCCGCAAGTCCGTGGCGGTTCAATTCAAGCGCTTCCGGGCGTATCCCAAGCAGTGCAGGCCCTGAAAAGCTGCCCGCATGGAAGGGAAGATGAATGCCGCTCATCATCAGCGCGCCGCGCGCGGTAATATCAATTGGCCAAATATTGATGGGTGGGGTGCCAACAAAGCGCGCTACGGCCAGATTTTGCGGGTCGTCATAAAGCGCCTGTGGTGCCGCCAATTGCAAGACGTTTCCACCTTCCATGACGGCGATTCGATCAGCCATGGCCATCGCTTCCGATTGGTCATGTGTCACATAAATTGTCGTGACACCCAGCCTGCGCGTAAGGGAGACGATTTCAGCACGCGCATCGGCCCTAAGCCGTGCATCAAGATTGGATAGGGGTTCGTCCATAAGAAAGGCGGCTGGGTGTCGCACCATGGCGCGCGCCAAGGCCACGCGCTGTCTCTGGCCTCCTGAAAGTTGCGCCGGCTTTCGGTGCAGCAGCGCGTCAAGCCCTAAGGGCGCTGCCGTGGCCAATACATCACGCGAAATCGAATCCCGCACGGTACGCGCACCAGGCATTAGCCGGCCAAGAAGCGGAAAGCGTTGAAGCGCAGACAAGCGGCGCATTTCCAATGGTAGAGCGATATTCGCGGCAACCGTCATGTAGGGGTAAAGCGCGTAGGATTGAAAAACCATCGCCAAATCGCGCGCCTTCGCCGGCAAGGCATCCACCTGGCGATCACCAATGAACACGCTGCCTTGGTCGGCCGTTTCAAGCCCCGCGATGATCCGCAGCAAGGTGGACTTGCCACAACCGGAAGGGCCAAGGATCGCGAGAAACTCGCCATCCCTGACCTCCATCGAGACATCACGCAGAACCTGAGTCGTACCGAATTGCTTGGCAATGTGCCGAAGCATTATTCCGGGCATGAGGCGCCCTCCAATCCATCGAGAGTCTGGGGGTTAGCCGCCTTATGTTTCAGTGCTGTGGCGCTTTGGTGAAGGATGATCGAATGTCTTGTCCTTTGCCGTTATGCGTTGCATTCAAATCTACGTTTTCATGTGCGGATAGGCTGTGGCGCAAATATTCTGGCGATCATGCGCTGACAAGGAATGCGCTCTGAATCGGAATCTTCATTTTTATGTCATTCAATTGAAGTAATTGATGCCTCTTGATCAGGTTTTATTTGGCACGAGAGTCGCACTCAAAGGTGCGGCAAGTTGGAGAATGTCTCATGAAACGTCGTCACCTTCTGATGTCTGGTTTGGCCGCCGGCATGGCATTTGGCCCTGCGGCCGCTCAGGCGGCACGCGCTGTCTGCTACAATTGTCCACCGGAATGGGCGGATTGGGGCGGCATGCTGCGGCTTTTGCAGAGCCAGGTTAGCCTGACGGTCCCGCCTGACAATAAGAATTCTGGCCAATCACTTGCAGCATTGATCGCTGAGCGCGCGCGACCGGTGGCCGATGTTGTCTATCTTGGTGGCCAGGTTGGCCCGCAGGCGCGCGAAGCCGGGGTCCTGGCGCCTTACAAGCCAGCCCGTTATGACCGCATCCCAGCAGGGCTTAAGGATGAGGAAGGCTATTGGTTCACCATCCATTCCGGAACGCTGGGTATTTTTGTGAATACGCGGGCGCTGGGCAATCGCCCCATACCGCAAAGTTGGAATGATCTTCTCAACCCCACTTATCGCGGCATGGTCGGCTATCTTGATCCAACCTCTGCCGCTGTGGGCCAGGTTGGTGTTGTGGCCATCAATTTGGCGCTTGGCGGCAGCTATGAGAATTTCGATCCGGCCATGGCCTTCTTTAAACGCCTGCAAGCCAATCAGCCGATCGTGCCGAAGCAGACCGCCTATGCGCGCGTGCTTTCTGGCGAGATCCCGATCCTGCTTGACTATGATTTCAACGCCTATCGCGCGCAGTATAGCGATGGTGCCCCGACGCGCTTTGTCATCCCGGCGGAAGGCACGCAAACGCTTCCCTATGTCATGGGCCTTGTCGCCAATGGGCCGAATCCCGATAATGGCCGGCGCATGTTGGACTTTCTTCTTTCGGATGATGGGCAGCGCCATTGGGCCGGAGCCTTCTTGCGCCCGGTTTTCCCCGAATTGATGCCAGAAGCTGCACAAGCGCGCTTTTTGCCGCCGGCGGATTATGCGCGCGCGCAACCATTGGATGTGCGCAAGCTTGCCGGCGCCGTCCGTGCCCTTGCTGATCGTTATCAGCGTGAGATTGGGTGATGCATGACCGCCTGCGTGCGGGATTGCTTATTGCGCCCGCACTGGCGTTTTTTCTCGCCTTCTTTCTAATACCACTGGGATATTTGGCGGTGGCGGGCGGTGCGGGTGGCTATAGCGCTATCCTCACCGAACCGCGCTTCCTGCGCAGCCTAATCTCTACCCTTTTGGTGGCGGCGGCAACCACGGTCATAACGCTTTTCATAGCGACCATTATGGGACTGTTCCTGGCGCGCGTGAGATTTCGTGGCCGGTCAACACTTCTGGCGCTGCTGACCCTCCCCTTGGCCTTTCCTGGCGTCGTGGTGGGCTATCTTGTCATTATGCTTGCCGGTCGGCAGGGGCTGATCGCCGAGGTTTCCTTGGCGCTTGGCGGGGACCGTATTGTTTTTGCCTATTCGCTGGCAGGCCTTTTGCTCGGCTATGTCTATTTCTCAATCCCACGCACCTTGCTGACACTGATGGCTGCTGCGGAAAAGCTAGATCCGCGCCTTGAAGAAGCAGCGCGTTCCCTTGGCGCATCCCCTTTCGGCGTTTTGCGTGATGTCTTGTTGCCGGGAATGGCACCCGCAATGGCGGCCGCTGGAGCAATCTGCTTTGCCACCGCGACCGGCGCTTTTGGAACCGCCTTTGCACTTGCATCACGCATCGATGTATTGCCTATGGTTATTTATACCGAATTCACGCTTCAGGCGAATTTGGCAGTCGCGGCTGCGCTTTCCTTCTTATTGGGTATCGCAACCTGGGCTGTGCTGGCCCTTGCCCGTGGCGCAAGCGGCGGAGCTGCTGCATGAGGCGTGGTATCGGTTTCTGGACAGGCCTTTGCTTTACATTGCTCATTTCGGCATTTCTCATTCTGCCCATTTTTGCCTCCGTTATTGCGGGCGTTACGGCCAATCAGTTTGTGGGAATATCAAGCGGATTTACAACGCGCTGGATTCTGGATGTTTGGGCGAATTACGGCGGAACGGTTTTGCTCTCGCTACAGATTGCTTTCGCTACTTTGGTGATAACGCTGCTGCTTGGTATTCCCGCGGCCTATGTGCTCGCGCGCCATGCTGGTGTGACCGCGCGTCTTATTGAAGAAGCTCTGGTGATGCCCGTTGCGGTACCAGGTCTCGCCACGGCACTCGGGCTTATTTTGGCCTATGGTGCGGTGGGTGGGCTGCGGTCTTCATGGTATTTCATTCTTGTTGGCCATGTTGTTTTCTGCCTTCCTTTCATGGTGCGGGCGGCACTTGCGGTCTTGCTGGCAATTGACCTCCATCGGCTTGAGGAAGCGGCGCGGGCTTGTGGTGCGTCTTGGGCGCAGCGCTTTTTTGGCGTTGTGCTGCCCAATATCCGTGGGGGAATTTTGGCAGGCAGCCTTATGGTCGTCACCCTATCGCTTGGCGAGTTCAATATGACGCTCTTGCTTCACACGCCCTTCACACGAACCTTACCTGTTGGCTTGGCGGATGCTTACACCGCATTGCGCACCGAAATGGCTTCTGCCTACACGCTGATCTTCTTCGCCTTGATTGTGCCCTTACTCAGCGCCATGCAGTGGGTTGTTGCTCGGATGGATCAGCAAGGGTCCAGCCGATGAGTATTGCGATCAGTCTCCGTGCTTGTGGCAAGACTTGGGCCGGTGGCGCCCGTGGATTGCTGCCAATTGACATGGACATCACCGCTGGCGAGACACTTGTGCTGCTTGGACCTTCAGGCTGCGGCAAGACAACGCTTTTGCGATTGATTGCGGGCCTTGAGATGCCGGATTCCGGCGGGCAGGTTTTCTTTGACGGCAAGGATGTAACTCGCCTGCCGATAGAACGGCGCAATGTAGGCATGGTATTTCAATCCTATGCTCTTTTCCCCAACATGGATGTGACAGGTAATATTGGTTACGGGCTGCGTGTACGCGGCACCCAAAAGAATGAGGTTCAAAAGCGCGTCGCAGAAATGCTGGAGATGATGCAGCTTACTGAATTCAGACATCGCCGAATTGATGCGCTTTCGGGCGGGCAGCGGCAGAGGGTGGCACTCGCCCGCGCGATAGCGCCTCGGCCGCAGGTACTCCTGTTGGATGAGCCCCTATCGGCACTTGATGCACGTTTGCGAGATCAATTACGTCAGGAAATTGATACACTGCTGCGGGCGCTTGGCATCACAGCGATTTATGTGACCCATGACCAATCGGAAGCCATGGCGCTTGGCGATCGTATCTGCGTGATGGAGGCGGGAAGGATTGCACAGATTGGCTCAGGCCGTGATCTTTATCATCATCCAGCAAGTACGTTCGTGGCGGATTTTATTGGTGACGCCAATAGGTATGTAACCCAAACAGGAGAGGTGATCCTGCGACCCGAGGAATTGAGCCTGCGGCCCAACCCGAATGGAGCATTCATGATCACGCGCGTGACGTTCTTGGGCCCAGTGCTGCGCGTCATGGTCAGCCACCGGGACGGACAGGAACTGCGCGCGGATGTGCCCGATGACGTAACGCTTCAACCTGGAATGCGGGTTGAAGTGACTGTGGGTGGTTCATCGCTCATGAAAGCCGATCCGCCTGCTTTGGATTGAGGGTTTCCGCTTTTTTTGGGGAACGTGTCCTTCGTGAGGCAAATCGCTGCTTGGGGCACTTAGGCGTTTACGGCGGCGATTTTGGCGCGCGCAGCGCCAGCAGCGCCAGCGTGGCGGCAATAGCCAGCGCCGTAGTCATCAACAATACAGCGGCGGCGCCCACAAATTCCAAGCTCAGCCCGACAATTAGTGGTGCCGTCGCCGTGGCGATGTTGGATGGCAAAGCGATCAAACCCTGGCGTCGGCCATAGCCGTTGGGGCCGAATAGGGCGAGCGGTAATGCACCACGGCTAATCGAAAGAAGGCCCGAACCGCCGCCATGCAGCGCGGCGAAAAGCGGCGCCAGGGCAGGTCCGCCAAGTAACAACGCCACTGCCGCGGCTGGATGGGACATGGTGGCGATACGTGCGGAAACCAGCGGATGCATTCTGCGCATCAGCCCGAATTCGGCAACGCGTGCGGCAACTTGCGCTGGGCCCAGCAGCGCCGCCGCGGCAATGGCAGCCGCGGGTGTAGCGCCAGCTTCCATCAAAAGACCAGGCAAATGGGTGCCGATACCCGAATGCACCACGCCCTGCGCAGAAAAGACAAAGGCCAGCACGATGATGGCGTTGCGTGGGCTTTGACCGCCGGCCGCATCAGGCGCTTGGGGCAATGCGGAAGGCCTTGACCGCGGCAGGCTGGCATAGACCGCAAGGCCCAAGACAATATGCAGACCAGCCCAAGTCAGGCAGGCCTCTCGCCAGCCCCAAGAATCTTCGATCCAGGCGGTCAGCGGCCAACCGATGGTGCTGGCAAAGCCCGCAATCAGCGTGATGCCGGTAATGGGGCCGCGCGCACCGCGCCCGAACAACCCGGCCAGTGTCGAGAACGCAACATCATACAGGCCAAAGGCCATAGCGATTCCAATTACCACCCAACCAGCCGCCATGCCCCAAGTGCCGGTGGCCAGGGCTAGCAACGCCAAGCCGATGGCAAATAACACGGAGGAGGTAAGCAGGAGTGGACGCCCACCATGCGTATCCACCATGCGCCCCGCCATGGGCGCCAGCGCGCCGGCAATCAGCAGTGCCGCAGAAAGCCCTGCAAAAATGGCCCAAGTAGGCAGGCCAAGATCGCGCGCCATCGGCACTGCCAAAATGGCCGGCAGATAGAAGCTTGATGCGTAGCCAAGCGTCTGGCCAATCCCCAAGGCCACGACCACGCGGCGGGTTTTTGGGGCAGTGATCCCGGTTTGAAGCGTGGTCATGGCATCAGGTCGGACATGATAGCCGAGATGCCGCAGGTTGGCGCTTTGGCGTGGAGCATGCGGCTTTCTGGCTGCTGCCCCCAGAAGGCGCTGGCGCAGTGGTCATGTTGGGATAGATGGGACTTCTCCAGAAATTGGTTCAGGCGATCGCATGAAGCACCCGGGCGGCAAACCCCGCGCGGACCAGCAGGGTGCTCAGGGGCAGACTATGGATTGTAGTTGGGGGCTCACGACGCCGTGTGACACCAAGGGCACGCCCGCCTTCCACGCTTTCATCAAACTGCAATATTATCGCCACGCATCCTTCATCACTAACAGATACGCGCATTACCGAAGCATAAGGAATTTGCAATGAGGCGTCTTCTCCAATTGGCTGCCATGATGGTCGGGGTCTCCGGGACTGCAATGGCTCAAGCTCCCGCTGCAAGCCAGGATTGGCGCCAGCAATTCCGTCAGATTACTTTCGGCGTAGCTTCCGGCGAGAATCAGCAGGAAGGCAATGTGCGCTGGGCGCCGATGGCGCCTTATTTGCAGCGCTGCCTTGGCATTGAACGGGTGACCATCCGGGTCAGCAATGATTATTCTGCCATGATCGAATCGATGGTGCAGGGCGATGTGCACCTGGCCTGGTATGGGCCTGCGCAATACGCGATCCTTTGGGATCTAACCCGCGGCGATGTGGTGCCGGTCGCGGTGGATGTCTCGCCGCAAGGTGACATGGGATATAAGTGGAACATCATTGTTCGCGCTGATAGCCCGATCCGCACCTTGGAAGATTTGCGCGGCAAGTCACTCGGCTGGGCCACGCCGACCTCCACATCAGGCTATGTGCTGCCCATGCAATTCTTCCGCGAACGCGGCTGGGTTGATGAGCGTGGGCAGAGTAATTTCTTTGGTCGCCTGGTACAGACCGGTTCCCATGACAATGGCATGGTTTCTGTTGCTCAGGGTCGTTTGGACGCGACCACGGGCTGGTATTATTCGCCGCAATCCGGCGCCCATATTCGTGCGGCAGGGTCGGGCACCATCAAACTTGAAGATATCCGCTTCATCCATGAAAGTTCGATCATTCCGAA
>JBILPX010000147.1:0-7484 GCA_044373565.1 Roseomonas sp. | reverse complement strand
CTGCTTGATGAATTGCTCCATCCCGCCCGAAGAACCTTCCGGCAGCGCCGTGGTGGCGGAAAGCGGGCCATAGGCCAGGAAACCAACCAGCAAGGCACCGACAATGCCGCAAATGCCATGCACGCCAAAGGCATCCAGGCTGTCATCATATTTCAGCGCGCGCTTCAGCGCCGTGGCGCCCCAATAGCCTGCCACACCGGCAACCAGGCCGATGATCAACGCGCTGCCAGGCAGCACGAAGCCGGCGGCCGGCGTGATGGCCACCAAGCCCGCCACCGCACCGGAAATCGCGCCCAGCACCGAAGGCTTGCCCTTGCCGATCCATTCGGCAGCCAGCCAGGACAGCACCGCTGCCGCTGCCGCAATTTGCGTGACCAGCATGGCCATGCCCGCACGACCGCCGGAAGAACCAAATGCTGAGCCTGCATTGAAGCCGAACCAACCAACCCAGAGCAGCGCAGCACCAATCACCGCAAAGCCCAGATTATAGGGCGAGAGATTTTCTGACCCATAGCCGATGCGCTTGCCAAGCACGATTGCAGCAACAAGCCCCGCCACGCCGGCATTGATATGCACCACGGTGCCGCCCGCGAAATCCAGCGCGCCGAGTTCAAAAATCCAGCCATTCGGATGCCAGACCCAATGCGCAATCGGGGAATACACCAACAAAGTCCAAAGCCCGACAAAAACCATCAGCGCAGAGAACTTCATGCGATCCGCAACCGCGCCCGTCATCAGCGCCCCGGTGATGATGGCGAAGGTCATCTGGAACATAAGGAAGACCGATTCCGGAATGGTGGTGGCCACCGCCGCATCACCGGAGCCGAGCGTAAATGGCTTGTCCCAATTCTCCGCCAGGCCGCCCAGGAAGAAGCGGGAGAAATCGCCGATCCAGGCATTGCCCTCACCAAAGGCCAAGCTATAGCCGGCCACCATCCACAGCACGGAAACCAGTGCACAGATCGAAAATGACTGCATCATGGTGGCAAGCACATTCTTCTTGCGCACCATGCCGGCATAAAACAGCGCCACACCAGGCACCGTCATCATCAGCACCAAAGCAGTGCTCACCAGCATCCAGGCAGCATCACCCGTATCCACCTTCGCCTCATCACCGGCCAAGGCGGGCGCTGCTGCGAGGGAAACAAAAGCCACGGCCATACCGCAGCGAGCAAGAAACCTCATGGGTTGTCCCTTCTTTTGCATTGGTTTGGGATTCGGGTTCACAGCGCGGATTCATCCGTCTCGCCGGTGCGGATGCGCAAAGCGCGTTCCACATCCATGACGAAGATCTTGCCGTCGCCAATCTTGCCGGTGCGCGCCGTGGTGGCGATGGCTTCCACCACCGCATCCACCATTTCGGCCGGCACAGCCACTTCGATCTTCACCTTGGGCAGGAAGCTCACATGATATTCCGCGCCGCGGTAGATTTCGGTCTGACCCTTCTGTCGGCCAAAGCCTTTCACCTCAGTCACCGTCAGACCCTGTACGCCAAGCGGGGTCAGCGCTTCTCGCACTTCGTCCAGCTTGAAGGGCTTGATGACAGCCATAACGAGTTTCATCGCGCTTTCCGATCCTCTCTCTGGGCGGGAACCGACCCCCGCAACAGGCAGAGCATTCCAAATCCCGTGCCAGCCTGAGGGGCCAAAAATACGCTCGGATTGGGCGATGCACATGCCATAATTGCCTATATGTTTTTTATATGAATATTTTATGTGCATTATTGGATGCGCAGTTTTAGGGCCTAGTAGCCCCAATAAGACCCGATAGAATACGCCTCATGAAAGCTTCCCAGGATGTAGATGTTTGCGTGGTGGGTGCCGGGCCGGTCGGCGCCACCTTGACGGCTAGGCTCGCCGGCGCCGGGGTCAAGACCGCAGTGGTTGACGCGGCCCCCCTGCCGCCCATGGAAATGCAGGCCTTTGATGGCCGCGCCTATGCCATTGCGTTGACCTCAAAACGGTTGCTGGAAGGTGCCGGCGTTTGGGAAAGGCTGCCGGTGGAACCCTGCCCCATCCTTGGCATTCGTGTGGCCGATGGCAGGCCGGGGGAGGCCCCCTCCCCGCTTTCGCTCCATTTTGATCATGCGGCGCTTGGCGAAGATCCCTTTGGCTGGATGGTCGAAGCGCGGTCCCTTCGCATCGCGCTCAATGCCCATTTGCCGAAATTGGCCAATCTTGCCGTGCATGCGCCCGCCAAGGCCGAGGTCACGCGGGACGCGGATGGTGCGACCGTCACGCTTTCTACGGGTGCGCAATTCCGCGCCCGGCTGGTGGTGGGTGCCGAGGGCCGCAATAGCCCGCTGCGCGCCGCCGCCAGCATTCGCGTTTCCCGGCTGGATTATCACTGCATGGGCATTGTCGGGTCCATCGCGCATGAAAAGCCACACCGCAACATGGCACTGGAGCAATTCCTGCCTCATGGGCCCTTCGCGCAATTGCCCATGCCGTCATTGCCCGATCACCCACATGTCAGCGCCATTGTCTGGACCGACAAGACCGCGATTGCGGAGCGTTGCCTCGCCATGGATGATGCCGCTTACGGGCGGGAAATCGCGCGGCGCCTTGGCGGGCATTTGGGCTGGGTGAAGCCGATTGGCCGGCGCTGGTCCTATCCGCTTTCGGCCATGCATGCCGCGCGCTACGTGGATACCAGGTTGGCGCTGGTGGGGGATGCCGCGCATGGCATTCACCCCATCGCGGGCCAGGGGCTCAATCTTGGCTTTCGCGATGTTGATGCGCTGGCGTCGCTGGTGATCGAGGCTGTGGCGCGCGGGGATGATCCGGGTGGTGCCGCGCTGCTCGCGCGCTATCAGGCGAAGCGCCGGCCCGATAGCCTGCTGATGCTGGGTGCCACGCATGTGTTGGAACGGCTTTTCGCCAATGACATCGCCCCCATCCGCATCGCGCGCCGTCTTGGCATTGGCGCGGTGGACCGCATGCCGCGGCTCAAGAATTTCTTTGCGCGGCAAGCGATGGGGATGAATTCATCTGCGGGGGCCTTGATCGGGAGGTAAAAACTGCACCGGCTCCACCAGCAATTGACGCGCGCGCCAGCAGCCCGCAATCCTGTCTCCGAACACTGGAAGAAAGGGTGACTTCGATGGAAATGAACCGCCGGGCCTTGCTGCTGACTTCCGCCGCTTTGGCCGCCAATGTCGTCGCACCAGAAGCCGCCTTCGCGCAGGAACAACCGCGCCGGGGGGGCATCATGACGGTGCATTTCGCGACCGAACAGCGCATCCTGAACCCCAGCCTGCAGGCTTCCACCGGTGTTTACATCGTGGGTGGCAAAATCCAGGAACCGCTGGTGGATCTGGATGCCGCCGGCAATCCCGCGCCTTGCCTGGCCGAATCCTGGGAAGCGACGCCGGATGGCAAGACCATAACCTTCAAGCTGCGCCAGGGTGTCACCTGGCATGATGGGCGGCCCTTCACCTCGGCGGATGTGCAATTCACCGCCATGGAGATGTGGAAGAAGATCCTGAATTACGGGACGACTTTGCAATTGTTCCTGGAAGCGGTTGATACGCCAGACGCGCATACTGCCATCTTCCGCTACAGCCGCCCCATGCCGCTGAACCTTTTGCTGCGCGCGCTGCCTGATCTTGGCTATGTCTCCGCCAAGCATATTTATGAAGGCACCGATATTCGCCAGAACCCGGCCAATACCGCGCCCATGGGCACCGGGCCCTTCCGCTTCGTGCAATATGAACGCGGGCAATTCATCATCGCTGATCGCAACCCGAATTACTGGCGCAACAATATGCCCTATCTGGACCGCGTGGTCTGGCGCGTGGTGTCGGATCGCTCCGCCGCCGCCGCGCAGATGGAATCCGGGCAATTGCTGTTCAGCCCCTTCTCCGCGCTTTCCATCGCTGATTTCACGCGGCTTGGTCGCGACCCGCGCTTTGAAGTGACCACACGCGGGAATGAGGGCAATGCGCGCACGAATACGTTGGAATTCAATTTTCGCAACCCGGTCCTGACCGATATCCGCGTCCGCCGCG
This sequence comes from Roseomonas sp., assembly GCA_044373565.1. Taxonomy (GTDB): domain Bacteria; phylum Pseudomonadota; class Alphaproteobacteria; order Acetobacterales; family Acetobacteraceae; genus Neoroseomonas. Next base: position 3,475 of record JBILPX010000147.1, on the reverse strand, counting down.
CCATTGCGCATGCGCTGGATATTCCCTTCTTCATCGAAAACTTCCTTGGCCCCTTCGCCAAGGTTGGTACGGGACCGATCCCAACCACCTCGCCCGATTTCTATCCGGCGAATATGCCGCAATACCCCTTCAACCGCGCCCAGGCGAACCGCATGCTGGATGAAGCCGGGCATCGCCGCGGTGCAGGCGGCGTGCGCTTCAATCTGCGCCTTAATCCTGCACCTTGGGGTGAGGATATCGCGCTATGGTCCACCTTTATTCAGCAATCCCTGAATGAGGTCGGCATCCGCGTTGAAATCGTGCGGCTTGATGCGGCAGGGTTCCTCCGCACAGTTTACAATGACTGGAATTTCGATCTGGCGACCGGTTGGCACCAGTACCGCAACGACCCGGCGGTTTCCACCAGCGTCTGGTATCGTTCAGGCCAACCGCGCGGCGCACCCTGGACCAATCAATGGGGTTGGACGGATGCCGAAACCGATCAGGTGATTGACGCCGCCGCGACCGAATTGGACCCCACACGTCGCAAGGCGCTTTATGCCGATTTCGTGCGGCGTGCGAATACGGAATTGCCGCTTTGGATGCCGATTGAGCAGATTTTTGTCTCTGTCATCAATCGGCGCCTGCGCAATCATTCCAATACGCCGCGCTGGGCGTCTTCATCCTGGCACGATCTCTGGCTCGCTTCCTGACGCGCGCCTGATTTCTGATGCGGGTATTTAGCCTCGCTGCCCGAAGATTGGCGGCGTCCTTGCCGACGCTGCTGATCATTCTGGCCGCCATGTTTCTGCTGCTGCAATTGGCGCCAGGCGATACCGTGGATGCGCTGATTGCGCAGATGGGCGGCGGCGGCGATGCGAAGCTGGCGGAAGAACTGCGCCGCTTCTACGGGCTTGATCTTTCCATCCCGGCGCAGCTTGGCAATTATTTGTGGCGGTTGATCCGCTTTGACCTGGGTTTTTCAGCCATTTACGGCAAGCCCGTTGCGACCGTGATTTTCGAACGCCTGCCCGCCACGCTTGCGCTGATGACAGCCGCCCTTTCCTTCGCCTTTTCAGTGGGGCTGGTGCTGGGCGTGATTGCGGCCAAGCGCGTGAATGGCTGGCCCGATACAGTAATTTCCACGCTCGGGCTGATCTTTTACGCCACACCGTCCTTCTGGTTCGGGCTGATGGCGATTGTCTTGTTTTCCGTGCATCTGCAATGGCTGCCTGCTGGCGGGTTTGAGGATGTGGCCGCGGGCCTGACGGGCTTTGCGCGGCTGCGCGACATAGCCACGCATCTGGTGCTGCCAACGCTGACGCTTGGGCTGATCTTCCTCGCGATTTATCTCCGCATCATGCGCGCTTCGATGCTGGAAGTGCTGACGCTGGATTTCGTGCGCACGGCGCGCGCCAAGGGCTTGGATGAAACGCGCGTGATGGTGCGCCATGTGCTGCGCAACGCCATGCTGCCCATGGTGACGCTGATTGGCTTGCAGGCTGGCACCATGCTGGGTGGTTCAGTTGTGGTGGAAAGCGTGTTCTCCCTGCCGGGGCTTGGGCGGCTTGCCTATGAAGCCGTGGTGCAGCGGGATTTGAATACGCTGCTTGGGATTGTCTTCATCTCCGCCCTTTTGGTGATTTTCGTGAATTTCCTGGTGGATTTGCTCTATGCGCGGCTTGATCCGCGCATCGGCACTGGGGGCGCGCCCTGATGGTCGCACTCAAGCGTTTTGCGCTGGCCTATTTGCGCAACCCAGCCGCGGGGCTTGGGCTTTTCCTACTGGTCGCGATCATTGCCATGGCGCTGACGGCGGATTGGTTCTTTCCGCGCGATCCCTTGGCGCTCGCAGGGCGTCCGTTGCAATGGCCAGGTGCCAATCCGCGCTTCGCGCTGGGTACCGATAATTCCGGGCGCGATATCGCCGCGCAAATATTTCATGGCGCGCGGATTTCGCTGCTGATTGGCCTGGTGGCGACTTCCATCGCCGTTGTCATTGGCATCGTGATCGGCGCGCTTGCCGGCTATTACGGCGGTGTGGTGGATGATGTGCTGATGCGCCTGACCGAGGCCTTTCAGACCCTGCCCAATTTCCTGCTGCTGCTGGTGCTGGTTTCCATCTTTGGGTCAGAACTCACCACCGTGGTGGTCGCGATTGGCGTGGTTTCCTGGCCGGCCACGGCGCGGCTGACGCGCGCTGAATTCCTCAGTCTCCGCAATCGGGAATTCGTGCAGGCTTGTCGCGGGCTTGGCATGGGGGATGGGCGCATCATCTTCCGCGAAATCCTGCCGAATGCGCTGCCGCCCGTGATTGTCTATGCCAGCGTTGTCATGGCCGTTGCCATTCTGCTGGAAAGCGCTTTGGCCTTTCTGCGGCTATCCGATCCCAATGTCGCATCCTGGGGCAATCTGATTGGCCTCGGGCGCGATGTGCTGCGCGTGCAATGGTATGTCTCGGCCATTCCGGGCGTCGCTATTCTGGTGACAGTGCTCGCGGTCTCCCTTGTTGGGCAGGGCTTGAATGATGCGCTGAACCCAAGGCTGAAAGGGCGATGAGCGCGGTGCTTTCCTTGCAAGGCCTCACGGTCGCCCTACCAAGCGGGGCGGATCGGCCTGAGGCTTTGCGCCAGGTCTCGCTTGACCTTCATGCTGGCGAGATCCTGTGCGTGGTTGGCGAAAGCGGTTCTGGTAAATCCATGATGGCGAGTGCAGTCATGCGCCTGCTGCCGGGCAATGTACGCATTTCGGACGGCAGCATCCTGTTTGAGGGCAAGGACCTCGCCAGCGCGAATGAGGCAACCATGCGCGCATTGCGCGGCGCCCGCATTGCCATGGTGTTCCAGGAACCCATGACCGCGCTCAATCCCTTGCGCAGCATTGGCGATCAGATCGCGGAGATGTTTCGTATCCATACCAGCCTGAGCAATGCCGAGATTGAAGCCCGCATGCTGGCACTGCTGGATGAAGTGCGCATCCCGCACCCGGCGGAAGCCGCGCGCGCCTTCCCGCATGAACTCTCCGGCGGGCAGCGCCAGCGCGCCATGATTGCGATGGCATTGGCGCTTGATCCTGTGGTGCTGATAGCCGATGAACCGACCACGGCCTTGGATGTCACCACCCAGGCGCAAATCCTGGCGCTGATCCGCGATTTGCAGCAGCGCAAAGGCACAGCGGTGCTGTTCATCACGCATGATTTCGGCGTGGTGGCGGAAATCGCCGATCGCGTGGCCGTCATGCAGCATGGGCTTTTGGTGGAACAAGGGCCGGCGCGCGAAGTGCTGCATCAGCCACAGCATGATTACACCAAGGCGCTGATCGCCGCGGTACCGCCGCTGAAAGCCCCCCCGCCGCGCGCGATTTCCAGTGAGTCCATCCTGGTGCTGGAAGGCGTGCAAAAAACTTATCGCAGCGGCGGCTTCTTCGGGCGCCGCCGACGCGAGGTCCATGCGGTGCGTGATGTGACACTTTCACTGCCCAAAGGCGGCACGCTTGG
>JBILPX010000146.1:0-7532 GCA_044373565.1 Roseomonas sp. | reverse complement strand
ATCCGCGGCATTCTGCAAAAGGTTGGTCAGCGCCTGCCCGATCAGGCGCCGATCACACGGGAGTTTCAGTCCCTCAGGCCCTGGATGGTTGTCATAGGTGATGTCGGGATGCGCATTGCGCTGCAACACAAGCGCTTCCAACATCAGCCTATTCGCGTCCTCAGGCTTGATCACCGGCTGGGGCATGCGCGCAAAGGCCGAGAATTCATCCACCATGCGGCCGATATCTTCCACCTGGCGCACAATGGTATCCGTGCATTGACGGAAAGTATCAGGGTCATCCGTGATCTGACGCAGATAGCGCCGCTTCAGCCTTTCGGCGGAAAGCTGAATGGGTGTCAGCGGGTTCTTGATTTCATGCGCAATGCGCCGCGCCACATCCGCCCAGGCGGCCTTGCGCTGGGCAGATTGCAATTCGGTAATGTCATCAAAGGTCAGCACAAAGCCCGCCACGCGCCCGCCAAGGGTCTCGGCACCAATCCGCGCCAATAAGGTGCGGCGCGCAGTGGCGGGGCCAATCAGAATCTCGGCAACACGCGGCCTATCCGGATTGGCGGCCGCCGCTTCAAGCAATTCCGCGAATTCTGGCGCGATGCGCGCAAAGGAAAGCCCGATCGCCGCATCCAGATCAACGCCAAGCTGCGTGCTGGCCGAACGATTGGGCAAAGTCACGCGCCCTTCACTATCAAGCCCCACAACGCCGGCGGAAACGCCGGACAAGACGCTTTCGGTAAAGCGCCGACGCTCATCAATCAGGCTATAGGCATTCATTAATTCGGCACGCTGCGCGCCAAGCTGGCTGGTCATGCGATTAAAGGACCGCGCGAGCCGCGCGATTTCATCATCCGCCTCCCCTTCCTCCACCCTGGTCGCCAGATCGCCGCCGCGCACGCGCTCAGCCGCCAGGATCAGGCGCGAAATCGGCCGCGCGATGCGGTTAGCCATCAGTAGCCCGATCAGCACGGCGGCCAGCAGCACAAGCAAGGTTGCGATTGCGAAAATCAGGAAGAAGGTGATCTGCAGGCTTTCGCGATTACGGTCGAGCTGATTGTATTCGTTGAAGGAAATCTCGGTCCGCCGCATATGGCCCAAAACTGAGGGATCAAGCGGCCTTGTGATCAGCAGCACGAGCCCGGGCGGAATATTCAATTGCACCATGGCGCGCACGCGCCCTTCCTCGGCCTCACTCGGCACCACCACTACCTCGCCAGAGCGTACCGCCTCCAGCGCCCAGGCCGGCGGCAAATCCACGAGGTTCGATATGCCCAAGCCCGCATTCGCCACCACCTGGCCGAGCACGGGTTCAAAAATGATGGAACTGGTCAGGCCGCGAAAAGCGGTATGCGTGGCAAGCAGCCGCGCGAAGGCGACGCCATTATCGGGCAGCAGTACCTGCGCCGCGCGATTGAGGTCATTCGCCATGGAAAGGATATCGGCACGGATCGTATTGCGATGCTCATCCAAATAGCCGCGGGAGGCGACCAAAGATGCCTCCAGCGTGTCGCGCACGCGGTCACTGAACCAGGCTTGAATGCCAAGGTTGAAGAACAGTGCCGCGAAGCCCGCGACCAGCAGCGCCGGCACCGCGGCCACCACGCCAAACAGAAGAACAAGCCGCACATGCAGCCGCGATCCCGCCGCACCGCGTCGGCGTTCCAGCCACATGCGGGTCAGACGCGCGGCGAGTGAGGCCACCAGCAACAACAAAAACGCAATATTGGCCAGGATCACCCCGGCCAATTGGCCCGCGCCCGTGGGGCCGACCGGCGTGCCACCCGAAAGAGCCGCAAAAGTCGCAAGTCCCACGCCGAGCGCGAGTAACGCAAGTGCGATGGTGAAAACGCGTCCGGTGACGATATCCGCGAGCCGAGTGAAAAAACTCGGCGGGCGCGGCGACTCATGCCCCTGGGGAGGCAGTGGCGTGGCCAGGCCCTCGGCGGGCATGGTCAGGTCACGCGGCGGTGCCGGATCATCATGCGCCGCGCACCACGGGAAGTTCCAATTCCCGCAGCTTCTTCCGCAGCGTATTCCGATTGAGCCCGAGCATAGCCGCCGCCTTGATCTGATTGCCTCTTGTCGCGCTCAATGCCATGCGGAGCAAGGGGCGTTCAACCTCGGCGAGTACCCGGTCGTATAATTCCTTGACCGGCATGCCATCCTTATGGGCGGACATGAAGCTGGCCAAATGGCGTTCCACTGCCTGTTCCAGGCTCATGGGCGCTGCCTGGCCATCAGGGCCGGCGACCGGCGCGGCTTCCGCCAATTCCGCCGCCACCGCATCGGCGCCGATCACTTCCTGCGGGTAAAGTGCCGCCATGCGGCGCATCAGGTTTTCCAATTCGCGCGCATTGCCGGGCCACGCATGGGCCTTCAGCGCTTCTAACGCCTCAGGCGCCAATTGCTTGGAAGGCAGGCCTGAAGCGCGCGCGCGATCCAGGAAATGCCGCGCGAGCAAAGGGATATCCTCCAACCTTTCGCGCAAAGGCGGCAGGCGAATAGGCACAACATTCAGACGATAGAACAAATCCTCGCGGAACAGCCCTTGGCGGATCTGGTGGCGCAAATCGCGATGGGTAGCAGCGACAATGCGCGCATTGGCCTTGATCGGCTGCCGCCCGCCCACCGTGGTGAATTCGCCTTCCTGCAAAACGCGCAGCAGGCGGGTCTGCGCTTCCGGCGGCATATCGCCGATTTCATCCAGGAAAAGCGTACCGCCGCCGGCCTGCTCAAATCTGCCAATGCCGCGATTGAGCGCGCCAGTGAAGGCGCCGCGTTCATGGCCGAACAACTCCGCTTCAATCAATTCGCGCGGAATCGCCGCCATATTGATGGCCACAAACGGCCCAGAGCGGCGCTTGCCGTAATCATGCAAAGCACGGGCGATCAATTCCTTCCCCGTGCCGCTTTCCCCGGTGACCATCACCGTCAGGTCAGTGGTGGTAAGGCGTGCGACGGTTCGGTAGATTTCCTGCATGGCGGCAGACCGGCCAATCAGGGGTAGTTTTTCACCATCTGAATCTTCGGGCGGGGGCGCATCCTGGGGCGCGGCCAAGGCGCGTTCCACCGTTCTCAATACTTCCTTCAAATCAAAAGGCTTGGGCAGATATTCGAAAGCGCCGCGTTGGGTTGCCTTGATGGCCGTCGCGAAGGTTGATTGCGCGCTCATGACAATCACGCGCATCTCAGGCCGCACACGGCGGATGCGCGGCACCAGATCAAGACCGTTTTCATCCGGCATGATCACATCGGTGATAACGAGGTCGCCCTCCCCATCCTCAACCCAGCGCCAGAGTGTGGCGGCTGTGGAGGTGGCGCGCACCTGGTACCCCGCGCGTCCCAGCGCCTGACTCAAGACTGTGCGGATAGCGCGATCATCATCGGCAATCAGGATGGTGCGGGATTCATTCATAAGGCGCTCTCCTGCCAACCGGCCGGGGGGACCGGCATGGATAGTCTGAATTGTGTGCGGCCTGTACGGCTGTCGCATTCGATCAGCCCGCCAAGATCAGTCACAAGCTTCGCCACGAGCGCGAGGCCAAGCCCCTGCCCTCCCTGCTTGGTGGAAACGAAGGGCTCAAAAAGCGTTGTCTGGATTTCTTCGGGAATGCCCGGCCCATTGTCTCGCACCGTCACCAGCAACGGCAGATGCACCCTTTCGGTCAAGGTAGGCACCGCAATGCGCACGCCATGCTGATAGGCAGTAGCGAGCGCGATCTCACCATGCATTGGGTCCACCGCCTCGGCGGCGTTTTTCACTAGGTTCAGGATGATCTGGACCAATATGTCGCGATTACCCCAAACCGGCGGTAGCGAGGGGTCATATTCCTCAGAGAATTTGAGATGCGCGGCGAAACCGGTTTGCGCAATCCGCCGCACATGATCCAGCACCTGATGAATATTGACCGGGCCCAATTCCACCGGCCGTTCAGAGAACATGTCAAAGCGATCCACCAGGCCGCGAATGCGGTCCACCTCATCCTGAATGAGCAGGCAGAGTTCCTTATCCGCTTCCGACGCATTCTGTTCCAGCAATTGCGCAGCGCCGCGAATGCCCGAAAGCGGGTTTTTCACCTCATGCGCCAGCATCGCAGCCATGGCAGAGGCACCACGCGCCGCGCCACGGAAACTCAGTTGCCGATCGAGCATTTGCGCGGTTGAGCCATCCTGTAAGGTCAGCACCACAGCGCCTTCAATTTCATGCAAAGGCGCGCCATGGACGGAGACGCCCCGGCGATTGATGCGTGGGCTTTCCAGCGCCAGGTCGTAATCGGAAACAGGTGAAAGAAAACGCCGGATTTGCGACAGCACGGCAAAGACGCGGTTATCTGGGGGCAGGATATCGCTGAGTTTCATTTGGCATAGCGCGCCGGCGGAAAGCTTGAAGAATTGCTCGGCTGCGCCATTGGCAAAGGTGAAGCGGTTATTGGCATCCAGCACCACCGCTGGCATCGGCAAAGCGAATAGCACCATGGTGCTATCAAGGCGCGGTGTAGTTCGGCTGGTGACCGCTAGATTGGCGCGCGCTTTCATGCAGCAAACCGCCCTTCCCCGGCTTCACGGAAGGCATCGCGCATAGCGGTTACACCTTGTTCGATCAGCGGGTCGAAGAAGGCGTCAATCAGCCCATTTACCGCTTCGGATGAGGTCGCATGATTGACCGCCACGCGAAATTCAGCCGAACCCGGCAAACCTTTGGAATACCAAGCGACATGCTTGCGCGCGATCCGGATGCCTGGCTCCGTGCCATGGTGTTCCAGCATCAGGGCGTAATGCTCCAACAGGATGCGCTTTTGCTCGGCAAGGGCGGGTTCCTCGGCGCGGATGCCATGCATCAGATGCGCGGCGATCTGGCCGAGCAGCCATGGGCGGCCATAGGCGCCGCGCCCGATCATCACGCCATCGGCGCCGGATTGGCGCAAAGCTTCCTCGGCATCCTCGATGGAGAGGATATCGCCATTCGCAATAACAGGGATTTGCACCGCTTCCTTCACGCGACGAATAAAGGCCCAATCGGCCTGGCCAGTGTAGAATTGCTGGCGCGTGCGGCCATGAATGGTGACCATGCGGATGCCGCAGGCTTCCGCGATGCGGGCCAGGTTGGGGGCATTCAGGCTGTTATGGTCCCAGCCCATGCGCATCTTGAGCGTCACCGGCACCGGCACGGCCTTCACCATCGCTTCCAGAATGCGCGCTGCGGCGATTTCATCGCGCATCAGTGCGCTGCCGGCGCTTTGGCCCAGCGCCACTTTTTTGACCGGGCAGCCGAAATTGATATCCACCACCGCGGCGCCAAGATCCACGACCAGCTTGGCGGCTTCCGCCATGGTAATCGGGTCGCAGCCGGCCAATTGCACGGAAGCGGGGCCGCCAAAGCCATCCAATTCCGCCATTTTCAGCGTCTGGCGGTTCTCCCGCACCATGGCCTGAGAGGCAATCATCTCAGAGACCACCATCGGCGTGCCGAGGGACCGCGCCAGGCGCCGGAAGGGCTGGTCAGTCACACCGGACATTGGGGCCAGGATCACAGGCGCCGAAACGACCAAGCCGTCGAGGTCAATCGGCTTCAAAAGAGGCAGATTCATGCCACGCCCACCAATTTTGCATTGAATATGTGCAAAATACTCACAAACCCCTCATGAGACAACCGATATCTGCCTGCTTCGCAGGATTCGTGCCGCGCAACTGGGCAGGATTGCTGGCCGATGTGGGGCAAGCATTTCGCCGCTATGTTTCCGCGCCAAGGCGCCAAGCCGAAAGCCTTGCATTCGGGAAAATTTCAGGAAAATTTCCGACCCGTTTCTTGACTTAATAAAGGGTTGAACAGAATTCTTCTTTCATCGCGCAAAGAACAAACGTGTTTTTTTACCAAATATCATGGAACAGGCGTTAATGCTATGTTAACGTATTCCTCTTGTGTGAAGACTGAACCGAAAGACCGAAGATGATTAACCTCATGAGAGATTGGAATGGTCTTCCTTGCATCAAGCCTAGCCGCCGGCGGGCGGTTGAAAAGACCGCCGCCCCCTTTGCTGGGCATCTTTGTGCCAAAGTGGAGCGCGCGTGATGTCCTCTATAAGGGACCAAATGGAGGCCTATGGGCGCTTTTCGGTCAAGCAGGCGCCTTCGGTCCCCGAGCCCGTATCTTCTCCGAGCACGCGACTAAGGCACTTTAAGGAAGGGCTAACGCGGCCACCGCCGCCGGCGAGCAAACCGATCAGCGAGCCCAGCGTCAGCGGATCCTCCCACCTAACGGTGCTGATCTCGGTAGAAACCCTAAAAAAGTTACAAGAGCACGATGCTATCATAGAACAATTGGCCAGCGCTTGCGAAAACTTAATCCAGGAACGCGATTTCTGGAAGGTGAAAGCAGAAAGCGCACGCTCAAACAAAGATCCTCAAGACCAAGCGGCGCGCGAAGACAAACGTATCGATGCGCTGCGCAGGCTTTTGGCGCGCGAACTTCATCCAGACAAAGCCAAATCTTCCACAGAGGAAGCAGCGCTGCGCGCTGAGATTTTCAAGCAATTATGGCCAGAGATTGACCGTATAGCTAAGGGACAAAGCAGCAAATAGCGCCATAATCCGGATTACCCGCGCCAGCTTCGATCACTTCACGCATGCGGAGAAGGCGCTAGACTATGCGCATGAAAACTCTGGCGCTTCTTCTTTCAGCCGGGCATGGCAGCCGCTTTGGTGCGGCGCGGCCCAAGCAATTCCTGCCCCTGCTCGGCCGCCCAGTGCTGCGCCATGCGGCCGAGGCGCTTTTGGCTGAGGGGATGGTGGCCACACTGCAACCTGTAGCCCCGGCCGGTGAGGAAGCTTTTGTCGCCAGCCTGCTGGAAGGCCTGCCCTGCCTGCCGGTGGTCGCCGGTGGCGCGACACGGGAAGATAGCGTGCGCGCGGGGCTTGAGGCGATTGCCGCCGAGGCGCCGGATTATGTGCTGGTGCATGACGCCGCCCGGCCCGTCATCCCCAAGGGCACCATCCCTGCGCTAATCGCCGCGCTTGAGGCTCAAGCCGGTGCCATCCCAGCCCAGCCGGTGGCTGATACGCTGAAGCGCGTGGCGGGCGGGCTGATTGAGGCCACGGTGCCGCGTGAGGGGCTGTTTCGCGCCCAAACCCCGCAAGCCTTTCGGTTTGAAGCTTTGCGCGCCGCCCATGCAGCCCGCGCAGGCGCGGTGACGGATGATGCATCCTTGCTGGAAGCGCTCGGGCAAGCGGTTGCCATTGTCCCGGGTAGCGAGCGTAATGTGAAAATAACCTGGCCCGAGGACCTTGCCCGCGTGGAAGCTGAGATGATGGCCCGCATGATCCCTCGCACTGGCACGGGCTTTGATGTGCACCGCCTGGTGGCGGGTCGTCCCTTAATCCTTTGTGGCATTACCGTACCGCATGATCTTGGTCTTGATGGACATTCTGATGCGGATGTCGGGCTGCATGCGCTGTGTGATGCGATTTATGGGGCGCTGGCGGAAGGCGATATTGGGCGCTGGTTTCCGCCTTCTCAAGCGGCCTGGAAGGATGCCGATAGC
>JBILPX010000145.1:0-7570 GCA_044373565.1 Roseomonas sp. | reverse complement strand
TGCCGTGCGGTCAGCGCGCCCAGTAGATTATGGTTCTGGAATATGAAGCCAATGCGTTGGCGGAGCGAAACTCGCGCCCTTTCGGACGCACCGAATAATTCCTGCCCCAGCACTTCGCAGGACCCTTCCTGCATGGCACGCAGCGCGCCAATCAGCGTCAGCAAAGTGGTCTTGCCTGAGCCCGATGGGCCGGTCAGCAACAGCACTTCCCCCACACCCACCTGCAAGGCGACATCGCGCAGCACGGGGCGGCGCAATTCACCCTCGCCATAGGCGTAATTCAGCGCCTCAATCCGAATGGGTTCAGCCTGCATCAGGAAAACATATCCGCAGGATTGGCATCACGGAGCTTCCGCATGGCGAGCAATCCCGCAAGCGCGCACATGCCAAAGATCATGAGAAACACCGTGACCGTCCGATCCCATGTCATGCCAAGCGGCAGAAAGGTGGCGGTGCCGACAAAATCATACATCCAGATGGAGGCAAGAAACCCCGGCACAAATCCAAGTACCGCCAGGATCAAAGCGGATGCCATGACAACGCGCGCCAGATAGAAATTGGAATAGCCAATCGCCTTCAGTGTTGCGTATTCGCGCAAGTGATTGGCGATATCGCTGAACAGGATCTGATAGACAATCACCATGCCGACAATCAGGCCCATGATGCTGCCAAAGCCGAAGATGAAGCCAATGGCGGTCGCGGTTTCCCAGTAATGGCGTTCATGCGCCACCAATTCAGGCTGCGTCAGCACCAGCACATCGCCGGGCAATAGCGCCTTGAGCCTTTCCTTCGCAGCCTGAATATCGGCGCCCGGCATCAGGCGAATGGCAATCAGGTCAACATTCGAAGGGTCTCGCCCGCGCACCACACGGCGGAAATTCACCTCGCTCATCACCAGATTGCCATCTGCGCCAAAGGAAGGTCCGATTTCAACCGTGCCCACAATGCGCATCATGCGGTTGCCGATCTGCACCTCAAACGGTCCATCTTCGGCGAGTTTTTTGGCTATATCGCCAAATTCAGGGCGGGAGCGCACGTCAAAACCCGCCGCATCCACCTGCCGCAGCGCATCAGCTATCTTGTCCAGACCCTCAAAGCGCATCGCGCCCGCTTCAACATCAAAGCCGATCAATTGAATGGCGCGCTTGGCGCCGGTTTCCGGGCTGCGCCAGGCGGCTTGCGACAGATAAACCGGCACAGCTTGCGCCACTTCGGGCAAAGCAAGGGATTGATGGGCACGAATGCGCGGCAAGGCTTCCGGCCGGAAGCTTGCCATGGTCAGTGGATTCATCAGGAAAAGTTCTGCCTGCATGGCGGCGTAAAGCCGGGTGGCGCTGTCAAACAAGGCAGCACGAAACCCAAGCTGCATGAAGACCAAAACGGCCGCGAACATCACCCCGGCAATGGCGGAAAACAGCCGCGCGCGTTCAAAGAAAAGCTGACGTGTCGCCAGCCGCGCGGGCAGCAAGAACCAATCAAAAAGCGAAACGCGTCCCTTGCCGAGCGGCGCCGGCGCGGAAGCCCCCGGCGGCGCGCGCAAATTCTCCGTCAGCGCATTCACGGCCGGATCGCCACCTGGACCTGCATATTGGACCGCCGCCTGAGTGCCGCCGCGCCGGCCTCATCCAGCGTCAGGCGCACTTCCACGGTGCGCGCATCCACCGCCGCCACGGGGTCGTTGCTGGCTTGGGTTTGGCGCCGCACGGTCCAGCCGATGGCGTTTACCTGGGCAGCGAAGCGCTGCGCTTCACCGGGCACCACCACTTCCGCCGCAGCGCCCAGGCGCACGCGCGGCAGATCGGTCTCATAGACATCAGCCACCACTTCAAGCTTGGACAGATCGGCCATTTCCAAAACACCATCCGCGCCGACCTGATCGCCGGGGCGGACGAATATCCGCAGAATGGTCCCCGCAATCGGCGCGCGCACACGGGCCAATTCGGCATCTGCCAGCGCCTTCGCCGCCGCCGCCCGCACACCGGCCAAGCGCGCTTCGGCAAGCGCGATATCTTCAGGGCGGGAAGACAGCAGCGTATCCAAGGCCGCCATGGCTTCGCGCTTTTCGGCGGCCAGTCTTATGGCGATGGCGCGGCTGCGATCCGCTGCCGCCACGGCACCTGCGCCGGTCGGCACCAGGCGTTCTGCCCGCGCAGCATCGCGTAGCGCGATTTCTTCCTGCGCGGTGATGGCTTCAATCCGCGCGCGCTGCGCCTCAATCTCTGAGGGGCGGCCTGCGGCGCGCAGCCGGGCCAGACTGGCCTCGGCCTCAGCCACGACGGCCAGGCCTTGGGCAGCGGCGGCGTCCTTCATGGCGGTATCGGCGAATTCGGCCAGCAATTGGCCCTGCGCCACTTCCGCGCCTTCGGCGACCAGCAGCCGATCAAGCCGCGTCACCGCCATGCCACCTGGCTGATTGAGCCGGCGGATGCGTGAGGCCGGTTCCACGCGCCCAAGCGCGCCGACGCCAATCGGGCCAGTGGCGGCGGCAGGTGCGGGGCTTGCGGGGGGCGGCGCGCTGGGCTGCATTTGCCAAAAGGCCGCCCCGCCAATGCCAAGCAACAAAAGCCCAGCGATGATCTTGCCGCGCCTGGTCATGCCCGCGCCCCCAAAAACCCAGAAAGTGCCGCGCGCATTTCAGTCAATTCAGCCGCGCTTGGCGTGTAAAGGCTGAATAGCCGCGCCATGAACAACCCATCACCGGCGGCCATGATGGCCGCACCATGGCCGGGCGGCAGGCCATCATTGGCGACGGCGGCGCGCATATCGGCAATCACGGCGCGGATTGGCGCCAAAAGCGCAGGGTCATGGTGAAAGGCCGCCAAAAACACGGCGCCGGCGCGCTGATGGCGTTCATTGCAGGCCATTTCGCCCTCACCAAAGCCCCATTCCAGCATGGCGCGCGCCACGCGCCCCGGCCCTTCCGGCTGAGCGGCGACGCAAGCCGCGAATTCCTGCGCGATGAAGGCGGAAAGCCGGCCCAGAAGGGCTTCGATCAGCGCCTCCTTAGAGGCGAAGTGATACAGCAAGCCACCCTTGGAAACCCCGGCTTCGCGCGCGGCGGCTTCCAGTGTCAGTGCGGTGACGCCACGGGCGATGATCAGGGTTTCAGCGGCATCCAGAATGCGGCTGGGCGCATCTGTTGCGGGGGCATGGGTATCCATGGCCCTTAACTATACCGTCCGGACGGTTTTTCAAGATTAAGGGGTTAGAGCCTTATCCAGCAAGGCCTCGATCGCCGCTGGGTCATCCCAGGCAAGGGCAATGCTCACCACCTGAATGCCCGTCCGCAGCGCCGGCGGGATGCGCACAATATCCTTGCGCGTGGTCACCGGCGTGGCGCGGAGCTTTTCTGCCTCGGCCAGAATATCGCGGATTTCCTGGTCATCGAAGGGGTAGTGATCCGCGAAGGGATGGCGCGCGGCCAAAACGGCACCGGCTTCCTGCAAGGTCGAGAAAAACTTGCGTGGATTCGCGATGCCGCAAAACGCCACCACCGGCTTGCCGGCAAGCGCGGCCGCTTCCGGGCCGGGCACCAGCCGGGCACGCAGCACGGGCAGATCGGGCGGCAGTTGCGCAAGCGCGCCGGTTTCATCCTCACCGATCAGCACCGCCGCCTGGCAGCGTGCTGCGGCGGCAAAAACCGGTTCGCGCAGCGGTCCCGAAGGGATCACGCGGCCATTACCAAAGCCATAGGACCCATCAATGATCAGCAGGGACAGCGTTTTTTCGAGCGTCGGGTTCTGCAGCCCATCATCCATGATGATCGCCTGCGCCCCGGCCGCTTGCGCCGCCGCCCCGCCGGTAGCGCGATCCGCCGAAACCCAGGTGGGCGCTATGGCGGCCAGCAGCAAAGCCTCATCCCCCACGGCCCGGCTGTCATGGCGGGCAAGGTCAACCCGCGCCGGACCTTTCAGCTTGCCGCCATAGCCGCGCAGCAGGAAATGCCCGGCCAGCCCGCGCGCCTTGAGCCTTTCGCCGAGATCAAGCGCCACCGTGGTTTTGCCCGCGCCACCCGCTGTGGCATTGCCGCAGCAAATCACAGGCAGCGGTAATTGCTGCCCCGTGCGCGCCATGCGTCGCGCCGTTGTGCCCGCGTAAAGCGCCGCAATGGGCGAGAGCAAAGCTGCCGCCATACCAGGCTTATCGCTCCAGAATCCAGGCGATCGCATCAGATGAAACCGTTCAAACCTTCCATGGTGCCCGCATCGCGCAACAGGCGTGCAGGGCTGGGATCACGTGTCTCGGGCTTTCCCATCCGCGCGGCTTCGCCGTCTTTGCGGTGAGGACCCCCCAAGATTATTGGGGAATGGTCCTCGCCCGTGGGGGGATGTTACCGCGCCGGGCGGAACAAGGGCAACAGGCTTGTCGCGATGCGCCCCGGGAGGCCGGCCTGGTCCTGGGCAAGAGCCTCCGCCGCCCGCGCCATGGCATGCCCGGCTGCGGGATCAGCCAGCAAGCGGCCGAGTGTGGCCGCCAGCGCCTGCGCCGCCCCTGGCCCATCCGGGGTTTCCACCAAGCCATGGGCAGCGCTGAGTCGCGTGATGATTTCACCGAAATTGAAGTGATGCGGGCCGGTGATGATGGGGCAGCCAAGCCGCGCCGCTTCCAGCGGGTTCTGCCCGCCATGCGGCACCAGGGACCCGCCAATCAGCGCGACGCGCGCCAGCCGGTAAAACAGCCCCAATTCGCCAAGCGTATCAGCGACATAAACCGCAACGCCTGGCCCGGCTTCCTGCCCCGCGCCGCGCCGCGCGACGGGCAAATCCCCGGCCAAAGCGGCAATATCCGGCCCACGCTGCGGATGGCGCGGCACTATCACCGTCAGCAAGCCGGGGTGAGCCGGGGCGAGTAGCCGATGCGCGGCCAGGATGATTTCATCCTCCCCCGGATGGGTACTGGCGGCGAGCCAAACCGGCCGCCCCGCCCAGGCCGAGGTCAGGCGGGCAAGCTCAGCCGGATCAGCCGGCAGGGGCGGCGCGGCATATTTCAGGTTCCCCCAGCAGGGCACGGGGCGACCGGCTAGGTTGGCGAAGCGTGCGGCATCGGGTTCCGTCTGCGCCAGAATCAGCGCAAAGCGCCCAAGCAAAGCCCGCGCGAAACCGGGCACCCAGCCCCAGCCGCGGGCGGAACGCGCCGACATGCGTGCATTTATAAGTGCCAGCGGCACGCCCTGCCTGCCCGCTGCCCTCAGCATATTCGGCCAAAGCTCCGATTCCACGATCACGGCCAGATCAGGCCGCCAGCCCTCCAGAAACCGCGCCACCCAGCGCGGCACATCCAAAGGCAGGAAGCGATGCTGGGTGCGCGGTGCCAGTTCCGGCGAAAGCCTTTGTTCCAGCAAGCGCGCGGAGGTCACGGTGCCGGTGGTGACCAGAAAGGACAAAGCCGGGTCCTGCTTTGCCAAGGCTTCCATGAGTGGCAACAGGGAAAGCGTTTCCCCATTGCTGGCGGCATGGCACCAGATCAACCGGCCCGGCGGGCGCGCCGCGCCATGGCCCTGGCGTTCGGGCAGGCGTTCGGCGATTTCCTTGCCCTTGGCGACCCTGCGCCGCAGGTACAACGGCAGAAGCGGCGCGAGCAGGCTGGCGACCAGCGCCCAAAGCGCGGCCAGGAGTTTTGCTGGAAGGCTTTGGGCGATCATCGCGCCACCGCCTGATCGGCGCGGTCTGTCGCGCGGTTGAGCGCTTCGGTGATGGCCGGCAAAGCGCTGGCCGGGTCTTCGCGCGGCACTGTGATGGGCGCTTCGAGCACCACAACAGCCCGGGCAAAGGGCAGCGGAAAGCGCATCCGGTCCCAGGACCGGGCGCACCGCATGCGGGACGAGGCCGCCCCACAGGCCAGCACCGGCAACCCCGCCAAAGCGGCAAGCTGGGCGATGCCCGGCGCGGCTTCCCTTGCAGGGCCGCGCGGCCCATCGGGCGTGATCACCGAAACCCCGCCGCCTTCCAGCACGCGCAAAAGCTGGCGCAGCCCCGCAGCCCCGCCCTTCGAGGATGAGGCATGGACCACTTCAACATCAAAGGGCGCCACGGCACGCGCGATAAGCCTGCCATCACGGTGGCGCGAAATCAGCGCTTGCGCCCTGCGCCCGGGGGCCGCCGGATTTTCACGGGCGATCAGCCGCCAGCCCTGCGCGGCAAGCGGCAGGCATTCATGCCAAAAGGCCAGGATCATTGGGCCGGCCTGATGCGGCTTCAGGTGTTCGGCGCCCACCAGCTCCCAGCGCGTGGTGGCCCAGATCAGCCGCAGATAAAGCCCGATCAGCCAGGCCAGCAGCGCCTGGGCAGAAGGATGGCGGATCAGCCGCTTGAACATTGGGGATGGGCTTCGCGCATCATCGCGGCTGCTGTAGCGCGGATTGCGGGCAGTGTGAAACGCCGCGCAAGCACGAGCCACCGCTACCCAGGTCGGCGCAAGCTGTGTTATTTCTACTTTAGGATGCGTGGGGCGGTCTGTTGGCGCCCAGGGTTTGAGGGAGAAGGACCATCATGGCTTTGCGTGACACCAAAGGCGCGGCACGCCTTGCGCTACCGGTGGTTTTGGCCCTGACCCTGCCGCTTTTGCCCGGCTGCAAGGAAGAAGCTACCCCCGCCCGCCAGCAAGCCGCAGCACCCCCCGCCGCGGTTTTCGTCGCCCGCGTGGAACGCCAAGCCATCAGCCGCGGGGCGGATTTCATTGGCCGTGTGGAAGCGATTGACCGGGTGGATATCCTGGCCCGCGTCACGGGCTTCTTGCAGGCGCGGCACTTCAATGAAGGTGATTCGGTGAAGGCCGGGCAATTGCTGTTCACCCTGGAACAGCCGCCCTTCGCGGCCGAGGTCGCCTTGCGCCGCGCGCAATTGGATAGCGCGCGTGCTGATTTGGCCAATGCCACCACCCAGGTGACGCGCGGGCGGGAATTGGTGAAAACCAACACCATCCCGCAAGCAACCCTGGATGATCGGATCACTGCCGAAGCGGAATCCAAAGCCAAAGTGGCGGGGGCCGAAGCGCAATTGCAGCAGGCCCAGATCAATTACGACTATACCGAAATCCGCGCCCCCTTTGATGGCCGCGCGGGGCGTTCGCCGCTCAGCCCCGGCAATGTTGTGAGCCCAAGCAGCGGCACGCTGGTCACGATTGTGCGCGATGATCCCATCCGCATCAGCTTCCCGGTGACGCAGCGGCAATTGCTGAACTTCAGGCGTGAAGGCGGTGCCGCAGCGTCTGATCGCATCAAGGTAAGCGTGCGCCTGCCCGATGGGTCCATGCTGGACAGCACAGGCCGCTTTGATTTCATTGATGTCACCACCAATCGCGCGACCGATTCCGTGCTGGTGCAGGCAATGATCCCCAATCCGCAAAAATATCTGGTGGATGGGCAGGCGGTGACGGTGGTGGTGGAAACGGGTGATCCGGAACAAGCCATCGTCATTCCGCAATCAGCCTTGCAAATAGATCAGGCCGGCAGCTTCGTGCTGATTGTGGGTGCCGAGAACAAGGTGGAAGTCAAGCGCGTGAAGACCACGCGGGGCTTGGGTGGCCAGCTTGTGGTGACCGAAGGGCTTGAGATTGGCCAGATGGTGATCAC
>JBILPX010000005.1:0-24447 GCA_044373565.1 Roseomonas sp. | reverse complement strand
GCCGGGCACTTCCTTCTTGATTTCGATCGGGTATTTGCCAATCGCGCGATAGAATTCCATCGCCGCATGAACCGCTTCGGGGCTGCCCTTGGCGCCGCCCACAACCTCAACCAAGGGAATCAAATGCGGCGGGTTGAAGGGGTGGCCGATCACCACGCGTTCGGCATGTGCGCAATGTTCCGACAAGCGGCTGGCCAGCAGGCCGGAAGTGGAGGAAGCAATCACCACATCCGCCGGCAACGCGGCATCAATGCGCGCGAGCAGTGGCTGCTTCACCTCAAGCCGTTCGGGCGCGCTTTCCTGCACGAAATCCGCCCCGGCCACGGCTGCCACGGGGTCCGCTTCAAAGCGCCAGGCTTTGGGGTTGGCATCCGCCTTGCCACCAAGCCGCATCAGGGTGGGCCAGGCATTTTCCACCATGCGGAGGATCAGGTCCGGCGCGCCGGGGGAAGGGTCGCTTGCCGTCACGGTCAAGCCTCGGCTCAGGAAATAGGCCGCCCAGGAAGCGCCAATGGTGCCCGCGCCAATCACCGCGACATGCTTGATGTCCTGCCTCATGCTTCGATCCTCCATCTTTGGCGCCAGCCTAACCGGAAAAGCCGCGCCCTGGCCATGCTGCCCGGCCAGGGTTAGCGTTACAGGATAAGGAGAACGCCCATGCAGGAATTGATCGCGCGCATGAATGCGCTGTGCGACGCGCAGCCCTTCACCACAAGCTGGTATGTGAAGGATCTGATTACAGGACAGGAAGCGGATCGGGATGGCGATATGGTGCTGCCATCGGCCAGCACGCGCAAAACCTCGATCCTCATGCACGCCTTGTCGCGGGTGCATGAAGGCGTGCTGAAACTGGATGAGCCCTGCACCATTGAAGCGCGCCTGCAGGAAGGCGTGGATAGCGGCACGTATCAATACATGACGCCAGGCTGCGTCATTCCGTTGCGCGATGCTTTCGTGAACATGATCATCACCAGTGACAATGTCTGCACACAGCTTGTGCTGGAAAGGCTGGATCGTGATGCGCTGAATGCCTGGTGCAGCCGCATCCGATTGAAGCGGTCGCCAGTACCACGGCGCATGATCAGGGCATTTTGTTGGATAAGATGCTGAAGGGCGCCGCTGACGCGGGCGCTGCGGCGGAACTCGGCGCCAGCGTAGAACTTTGTCGGCTGGGGCTTGATATCCTGTCCTGGCAGAGGCTGCGCAACCTGATCCCTTCAATGCTGCCGGGCAAGACCAAGGTTGCGCATAAAACCGGGCGCGGGCCGCGCGGGCGGATGGATGCGGGCGTGGTGTATCGGGGCAATACGCCGCGCTTCATCATCAGTGTTTTCACGGATAAGGTGCCAGAGACCTTGCCGGATGGCATGCCGGGTTATACCGCTGCCTTCGCCACCGCTGGGCGGCTGACACGTTTGTGCTGGGATGCAATGCCATGACCGATGCTGAATTTGATGCGGCGATTGCCGCGCTTGCCCCTTGGGTGGGGCGCACGCGTATTGTGGAAGATGAAATCGGGCTTTCATCCGCGCGCCGCATTGCCGGCATGCTGGATATGGACCCTGCCAGCATTACTCAGGGCATGGCGCTGCCGCCGCATTGGTTCAGCATGTTCTTCCCGGATATCGCCAAGCAAAGCGATATCGGCCCGGATGGCCACCCGCATAAGGGCGTGTTTCTGCCGCCCATTCCGCTGCCACGCCGCATGGGCGCGGGCCGGCGCGTGACCATCAATGGCCAGCTTGTGGTGGGTGAACCCGCGATCAAAAAGGCTGAAGTTGCGGCGATAGTGCCAAAGCATGGCCGCACCGGGCGCATGGCAGTGCTGACCATGCGCCACACCATCGAAAGCCGCGGCCAGGTTATCGCCGTTGAGGAATTTGACGCGATGTATCGCGATGCCACACCGCCCGGGCAGAAAACTACCGCGACCCCGCCAGTGCCCGCGCCTGAAAACGCGGCTTGGTCCGATAAGGTGTTGCTGTCTTCGCCCTTGGTGTTTCGTTATTCCTCCGTCACCTGGAACGCGCATCGCATCCACTACGATGCCGATTATGCGCGGGATGGTGAGGGCTATGACGCGGCGGTCCAAAATGGTGGCTTGACCATGCAGCTTATTCTGGATGGCGCGCTGAAGCGCGCCAAGGGAAGGCTGGTGGGCTTCACCGCGCGGCTCGCGCGCCCGCTTTGGGTGGGTGATACCGTGACACTTTGCGGCGCAGCGCAGGCGGATGGCAAAATGGAATGCTGGGCGGCGGATAAGGATGGTTATCTCTGCGCCAAGCTGGAAGCGGAGTTCGCCTGATGCCAGCAACAAACCCGAATAGCTGGCGATCCCTGCTGTTCATCCCGGCGGTTGCAGAGCGTTTTGTCGCCAAGGCCCATACGCGCGGCGCGGATGTGATTATTCTCGATCTGGAAGATTCCATCCCGCCCAGTGAGAAGGAAGCCGCCCGCGCTGCGCTGCCTGGAGCCGCGAAAACCATCGCCGTGCATGGTCAGGAAATTTGCGTGCGCATCAATCGGCCTTTGGAATTGGCCGTGCCGGATATTGCGGCGGCGATCATGCCGGAAGTGTCCGCCTTGATGCTGCCCAAGGTGATGGGCTCAGAACACATCAAGCTTCTGTCGGAAGTGGTTGCTGCGCGGGAAGCAGCCCTTGGTATGCGCATCGGCCATACGCGCTTCATCGGCGTAGTGGAAACACCAGATGCGTTGCCCGCCTTGCACGCGATTGCGATGGCCGATCCGCGCATGGCAGCGCTTGGCGTTGGCTCGGAAGATCTTTCGACCGAGTTGGAAGCCGTGCCGGGCGCTGATTCGCTTTACGTCTATGGCATGATGGCGGTGGCGGCGGCGCGCGCGGCGCGCATCCTGCCGCTGGGGTCCATTGGCGTATTCGCTGATTTTTCCGATCTTGATGCCTATCGCGCGTCGCTCAGGCGTTCGCGCGCGCTTGGCTTTGGCTGTGCGGCCTGCATCCACCCCGCGCAGGTGGCTGTGGTGAATGAGGAATACGGGCCGGCGCCGGCGGAAGTGGAACGCGCGCGCCGCCTGATCGCGGCTTTTGACGTGGCATTGGCGGAAGGCAAGGGTGCGGTCGCCTTTGAAGGGGCGATGATTGATCTGCCGGTGGTGGAACGCGCGCGGCGTTTGCTCGCGCGCGCGCGGTAGGGCTGCCATGCGCCGCCGCGGTCTTCTTTTTGTCCCTGGGTTGATTGGTGCCGCAGCGCAGGCGCAGGCTTTCCCAGAAGTGGATTTGTTGCTGGTGCTGGCAATGGATGCCTCTGGGTCTATTGATGCGGATGAATTTCGCCTGCAACGCGAAGGCATTGCGGAATCCATCACGCATCCGGCGGTGCTTGATGCCATCGCCGCCAATCCGCGTCGCGCCATCGCGCTTGCCATGACGGAATGGGGCAGCCCGGGCGGTGCTGCGCTTGTGGTGGATTGGCACCGCGTGAGTGATGCGGCCTCCGCACAGGTTTTCGCCAATGCTGCGCTGGCCGCGCCACGATCACGGCAAAGCTACAACGCCATTGGTGATGCCATCACGCATGCGGCAGGGTTGATCGCAGCCGCGCCCTATCGCGCGAATGAACGCGTGATTGATGTGGCCGGCGATGGGCCGGATATGCGCTCCGTCACGCTGGCCCCCGATGCACGAGATGCGGCGGTGGCACAGGGCATCACCATCAATGGCCTCGCCATTGAAATCGCGCCAGTCACGCGCGGCAATGAACCGCTGCATGTGCATTATGAACGCAATGTGATGGGCGGACCTGGCGCCTTTGTGATGGTTGCTGAGACGCGGCGCGATTTCGCCCGCGCCATGCGTGCCAAGATGCTGAGAGAGATCGCGTAAACCCGATTAATTCACCAAATACCGCGCCCGCAAATGATCCATGAAATCACTGGGATCAAGCGGCTTGCCGGTGGCCGCGCGCAATAAATCCTGAAAGTCGAGCAGCGATCCCTTGCCATGCACATGCTCGCGCAACCAGCCAAGCAAGGGCACCATATCGCCTTCCGCGAGCGCGTCATCCAGCCCTGGCGCTGAACTGCGCGCTGCCTTCATCAACTGGGCCGCAGCCATGGCACCCAAAGTATAGGATGGGAAATAGCCGAAGGCGCCGTCATGCCAATGGATATCCTGCAAGCAGCCCTTGGCATCACTGGGTGGGCGAATGCCGAGCAGCTTTTCCAGCCCGTCATTCCAGGCACCAGGTAGATCAGCCACAGAAAGCGCGCCTTCGATCATCGCCTTTTCCAAGCGGAAGCGCAGAATGACATGGGCCGGATAGGTGATTTCATCCGCATCCACACGGATAAAGCCACGCGAAACGCGCCGCCATAGCCGCGCCAGATTCTCGGGCGCCACCACGGCCACATCGCAGCCAAACCGCGTGCGCAATTCACCGCCCAGAAAACGCAAGAACGCATCCGAACGGCAGGCCTGCATTTCAACAATCAGGGATTGGCTTTCATGCGCGGCCATCCCCGCCGCTTCGCCCACTGGCTGGCGCGCATAGGCTGCCGGCAAGCCGCGTTCATAGAGCGCGTGCCCGGTTTCATGCAGCACGCCAAGCAGTGCCTTTGCGGCATTACCCTCATCATAAAAGGTCGTGATGCGCACATCGGTGGGCGTACCACCACAAAAGGGGTGCAGCGATTCATCCAGCCGCGCATGATCATATTCCAAGCCAATGCGCGCCGAGAGCGCCTGGCACAACGCCTTCTGCGCTGGTACGGGAAATGTCCCCGTCAGCGGCACGGGCGCGCCGCGACGCGCCTGAATTTCCTCAGCGCGCGGCAGGGCATCGGCCAAAAACGCCTCATAGGCCGCGAAGACGGGTTCCACATCCGCTGCGGTGACGCCGCGCTGATAGCCATCCATCAGCGCGTCATAAGGCGCCATGCCAAGCGCGGATGAAAGTGCTGCCGCGGTTTCGCGTTGTAGGGCGACCACTTCGGTCAAGGCCGGACGCACCCTGGCGAAATCCGCGCGTGCTTTCGCTTCCCGCCAGATTTTCTCACACGCCGAATTGGCGCGCGTGGTCGCTTCCACCAGGCTGGTCGGCAAGGCGGTGGCGCGCGCATGGGCGCGCCGCATCAGGGTAAGGTTCGCGGCGTCCCATTCGCCTTCAGCCTTAGCCACCGCGAGTTCTTCAGCCACCACGGGCGCGATCAGTAATTCATGCGCAAGGCCGGCAAGGGTCGCCAATTGCTCACCCCGCGCGGCACCGCCGCCTGATGGCATCATAGCACTCGCATCCCAATGCAGCATGGCGGCTGCCTCATTCAGCGCGGCGATGCGCCCAAAACGGGATTTCAGGTTCTCATAAGGGATTTTCGACATTGCCTATTCCTGCGGGATCGAATCACAATTGATGATTGAGCATACTCGTTTGATTGCGTCATGAAGATTTGACTTGAGTAACCCCCCCGCCAAAGGTTTTTAACCTTGGGAACCTCTGATTTAATTTCGCCCCCTTAGCATGTCACTGATTTTCTTATTCCGTCTCGCATCGGCCATTCAAGCGTTGAGCGGGACCTCCATACGCCAAAAAAGCTTCTTCAGCCTCAGTTTTGATCTCCACCACAAGACGATGATCTGCAAATTTTGCCATTTGATTGAGGCTAAGGGGCTGAGCAAAATGATGCTGACAGCCGTCAATGATCATCTGAAATCCAAGGGCATCAAGATTGGAACGGGGAGGATCATGGATGCGACGCTGATTTCGGCGCCGTCATCCACTCCACTGAGGTGACCTCGGCTAATGTGCTTGACAGTCAGATGGTATCTGGCCTGCTGCATGGTGCGGATACGAAAGTTTGGGACGACACTGGCTGTCAGGGCCATTGCTGTGCGTCGCATCCCAATGCCTATGCCGCGCATCATGGTTTGCTGCGGAGGCGCCCATACATGAACTAGCCCGGGGTAGGGGCGCGCCGGGTGCATAGAGTTGCCCGAGGTCATTCCAAACAGACAAACCCATCGCGCGGACTCGCGACGGGTTTGGGTAGTTTTTCCCGCCTATAGAAAGCGGTATTTGGCATCCCGTTGAAAGGCGGCACCCAAAGGTACCGCCCAACGGAATTTCAAATTAGCCGCGCGCCCTGGGGGCCGGGGCAGGGGCAGGGGCCGGAGCAGGTGCCGGAGCAGGCGCAGGTTCCGCTGCGCAGGCCGCGAGCAGCGCCGCCGGGGCAAGGATAGCAAACGCCGCAGCCTTGCGGAGCAGTGCTTTGCGGGTCATTTCTTTGGAATCAGTGTTCATTTTGCGGGTCCAAATTGCTAGGGTCTTGGAGACATGACGACTCATGATCATTTACTTCGCGACTGTCAAACCCTTTATTGCATAAAACGCAAAGATTCAGGAGTTAAACGCGTGCTGTTGCCATGGAGTAACCGTGAAACGGCCCGCAACGGGCAGTTGGCCCCAAGGCCAGCCCTGGTTTCTCGCCGCGTGAGCCTTTTGCAGGGCACAATCGGTCTTGCCGTAGCCTTAGCGCTGTCCGGCTGCGCGGCGCCGGAAAGCCAGTCGGTGGATGCGGGGGCGCTTAAGCCCGAAGAAGACTCAAGCAATGCGCTGGACAGCCACCCGCCGGTTGTTGCCGGAAAGACGCTGGATGGCGCTTTGCTGCGCCGCTTTTACACGCGCCGCGACTTTGAACCGGTCTGGACCACACGCCAAGCGCAGGCAGGGGCGTTCAAGGCTCTTGTTCTGCGCGCCCGCGATCATGGCTTGGACCCGGAATTATTCCACGCCGACCTGCTGAGGCGCATGGATACCTTCCCGCCCGATCGGCGCGACTTGCTGCTCTCCCACGCGGTGCTCACCTATGCCGAGGCGCTTGCTTTTGGCGCCGTACCGCAGAGCCGGCGCAAGGATCAGGAGGCCCTTGCGCCAGGACCGGTTGATGTGGCGGAGGTGCTCGACAAGGCGCTGGATGGCCCCGATCCGGCGGCAGTGATCGAGGCGCTGGCGCCTCAAACCCCGAACTACATGGCGCTCCGCCAGGCGCTGCAGCGGCTTAGCTCGGCAGGCAGGCCCGACCGCGCCGAGGTGCGCCGCTCGCGCGTGATTGAGGCTAATCTGGAACGCCAACGCTGGCTTCCACGCGCGCTGCCGGCCAATCGCGTCTGGGTGAATGTGCCTGATCAGCAACTCGTGCTCTATCGGGATGACCGTCCGGTTTTCGTCACGCGCGTGGTGGTAGGTGAAGCGACGGATCGCAAGCAAAGCCCTGAATTCAGTACCAACATCGAATCCGCGCTGTTCAACCCACCCTGGGTTATTCCACAGGACATTGTGGAAGCGGATATCCGCCCGATGCTGAAGCAAGACCCGCTTTATCTGGTCAAGAACAAGATCGTTATGCTACCAAATGGTGACGCCGAACAGGCACCGGGCCCACAAGCCGGGCTTGGTGCCGTAATGTTCGAAATGCCGAACCGCTTTGACGTTTACTTGCATGACACGCCAGACAGGGAAGTCTTCAGCCGCGATAATCGTCGTTTAAGCAATGGCTGCATCCGCGTGCATAATCCACTGCAACTTGCGGCGCTGCTGATGGATGAACCTTTGGACACCATCAATAAGAACGTAGCAACAGGGGATACGGTGCGGAGGTCGCTGGCAGAACCGGTACCAGTTTTCGTGCTGTACCATACGGCCTTCGCGGCCGGCCGCGATTTGGAAATGCGTCCGGATTTCTACGGAAGGGATGAGGCGCTGTGGCAACGACTGCAAAAACGCCCGCAGGAACAGGGCGCGCCCAGCCGCAGCCAAGTGGCGGCCGGCGCCCTGCGATCGACGCCTGTGGAGGAGCCAGCCCGCAGGCCAGTGCCGGCATCCTCACCAGCCTCAGCGGCGCAGAGGCGGGTCTAGTGGAATCACTTGGCGGCTCGGAAAATGCGACCAAACAGTAAGTTACAGCATGCCTGCTGGGCGAATGCCTGGCAGGTATGCTGCAAGTGAGACGCCCGTTCCTAAAAACTGACCCTAATCAGGCCGGGGTGAACATAAAGGCCGGCGGCCCATCACCCTGGGTTGGCTTGAAGACCAGCTTCACCTTCTGGCCGATCTTCAGGCTATCCAGATCGCAATCCACAATATTGGTGAAAACGCGGATACCTTCATCCAATTCCACGTAAGCGACGCAATAGGGTTCCTTGGTGCGCATCACCGTGAAGGTATAGATGCTGCCCGTGCCCTTGGCTTCCACCAATTCAATATTGTTGGAAAGCGTGAAGGGCGAACAGCCGCGCGGATACCAGAATAACTTACCGGTATCATTGCATTTGCCGATCAGCAGCTTGCCGGCGCGTGCGCCATCAAAGAAGGGCTGATTGGTCGGGTCCGTCTTGATTTCCGGCAGGGCCCTGTTGAATGCCATGGTGGCCATATCGCTTACTCCCTTTCCAGAATGACAGTGGCGCTGCCATGGCGCGTACCGAGCAAGCCGCCCGTGCCGTGTGCTAATGCCAGCGTGCAGCCAGGCACCTGCACCTTGGGGTGCGCTTCATGGCGTAATTGCCGCACGGCTTCGATCACCTTGGTCATGCCGCCGCGATTGGCCGGGTGGTTGTTGCAAAGCCCGCCGCCATCCGTATTGAAGGGCAGCTTGCCCACGCCGGAAATCAGGTTGCCATCAGCAACGAACTTTCCGCCTTCACCCTTTTTGCAGAAGCCAAGGTCTTCCAACTGGATCAGCACTGTGATGGTGAAGCTGTCATAGATGGAAGCGTATTGAATATCCTTGGGCGTCACGCCGGCTTCTTCAAAAGCGCGCGGCCCGGACCAGACAGCGCCGGAATACGTCAAATCCGTATAGCCGGCATTCTGGTTCTTGGTCGCTTCGCCATGGCCCTTCACCTTCACCAAAGGCCGCTTCAGCGATTTGGCGATTTCAGGGCGGGTCACAATCAGCGCGCCGCCGCCATCGGAAATGACGCAGCAATCCAGCCGGTGGAGCGGGTCTGACACTAGAGGAGAATTCACCACATCTTCCACCGTCACCACCTTGGGCAACATGGCATGCGGGTTGTACTGCGCATGATGCGAAGCCGCCACTTTGATCCAGGCAAGCTGTTCGGAAGTGGTGCCATATTCATACATATGGCGCATGGCGCACAGGGCATAGGCATTCGCAACGGTGCGGCCATAGACAATTTCAAACGGATCATCCGGCACATTCACACCCCAGGAACGCGGCGCGGTACCGGTGGCCATTGCCTCAGCGCGCGGGCGGCCCGCCAGCGTGATCAGCGCGATATTGCATTTGCCCAGCGCGATCGCTTCCACCGCATGGCCGACATGCATCACATAAGAACAGCCACCCATATCGGTGGAATCGAGGTGCTTGAGCTTCGTCAGCCCCAGATAATCCGCCATATTAAGCGGGCCGAGCCCCGGCGCAGCGCCGGTGCAGAAAAACCCGTCCACATCATCCTTGGAAAGCCCGGCATCCTGCAGCGCGCCATAGGCGACTTCCGCATGCAACTGGGCCACAGATGTATTATCGGCCTTGCGGGTCGGGTGCTCAAAGGCGCCCACGATATAGCCCTTGCCATTGGTACTCATGAGTGGCGTTTATCCTCCTCGATTTTGGTGGCGGGATGGAAGCAGCGCAGGGGCGGCTTGTCACCCCCCCGTCGCTCAGAAAAGCTGGTTCAGCGTGGCGCGGCCATCACCGGCACGGCAATGCCAAGCCCGTCGCGCGGCAGGCGCGCCCCGGCGCGGCGCAGTTCAGCCTCGGCAGCGCGGATTTGGCGCGCGGTTTCTTCCTGCGTCAGGTGTGAAACGCGTTCCTTCAATAGCGCATGACCGCGGGCGATATCGGACAGTACCGTCTGGTAATTCTTAATTGCGGCGGCGCGATTGGCGGATGAAGCCTCATAAAGTGCCGCCAGATCGCGCAGGATTTGTCGGCTTGGTTCATCGCGCGCTTCGCGGAGCAGACGCTGATAGCGCGCGCGCGCCTGATCTGCCGCGGCTGTTTCAGCCGGTTCAAGCGTGGTGATGGCTTCCTGCATGGCGGCAATCAGCGCTTGCACGGGCGCATCCGCTTCCCGGATGGTGGCGCGCAATTGCGGTGCGCGCGCCAGCGAACGCCCGCGGTCGCGCAGCAATGCACCAAGCGTATTAATCGCCTCAGCGCCTTTCGGGCTGGTGGGCGCAACGCGCGGCGCATAAGCGGCCAAGGGGTCTTCGCGGATCATCAAAAGCCCGTCGGCAGCGAGTGTATCCAGCGCTTGCAGATAGGTGGCCAGTGCCTGCTGCATCCCGTTAATGGCATCGGCAGAAGGTGAGACGACCTGCACCGCGCCCGGCCTTGTGACCACTTCCGGATAGACGGCAAGGTGACCCGCAACGCCGGCCCAATCGCGCACCGGCGTGTAATCAGGTGGCCCGCAGCCAATCAGCGCGGCCAAGGGCAGAAAGAAAAATCCACGTCGCAACATCATGACACCATCCATACCCCTGCTTCCTGGCGCACCAAACCTTCGTCCGCAAGCTTGATCAAATGCGCGGTCAGGCTGCGCGCCGCCGCCGGAATCAACCTGGGATCGAGCGCCGCACCATAAACCGGCGGCACCAAAGCCTCAGCACTCGCACGCCCGGCGCGGTGGAGTTCTTCCAGAACCCGCGCCTCTCTCTCCCGCCGATGTGTGGCCAGGGCGGCCACAAAGGGCTGCGGGTTGGGCAAAGGTGGCCCATGGCCCGGCAGATAAAGCTCATCATGCCGCGCCTGGAGCTTGGCGAGGGAATTCATATAGGCCGCCATATCGCCATCTGGCGGGCTGACCACGCTGGTGGACCAGGACATGACATGATCCGCGCTGAACAATGTGCGTGATGTGCTCGCATTCTCCAGCGCAAAACAAAGATGATTGGCGCAATGGCCAGGTGTGTGCAAAGCCGTGACGCGCCAATCTGCACCCACCGCCATGGCGCCATCGGCCAAGGTGACATCCGGGCGGAATGTATGATCGCCCCCTTCGCCGCCCTGTTCCGGCGGCGTCATATGCGGGCCGAAACCATAGCTCGGCGCGCCAGTCGCGGCCTTCAGCGCGGCCACCCCCGGCGAATGGTCCCGATGCGTGTGGGATACCAGGATATGCGTGACGCGCTCACCCTTGGTGGCCGCCAGCAAAGCGTCCAGATGCGCCGCATCCACCGGGCCGGGGTCCAGAATTGCCACGGAATCCTCCTGGCCAATGATCCAGCTATTTGTGCCGCGAAAGGTGAAAGGCCCGGGATTGCCACACAACACGCGGCGAATGCCCGGCGCGGTCTGTTCCACTGCGCCCGGGGCCAGGCTGTCATTTTTCAGGAAGGGAATGCTCATGGGTGGCGCCTCATTTTCAGGCTAGGGTGCTGCGAGGCCCGCCGCTTCGCAAGCCCTGCCTATTGCCCTTCCCGCTTCATCCGCCCGCGCACCAATTCCCGGTGAAGGATATACAGCCCGGACAGCACAATCAGCACCGCGCCGATAATGGTCGCGATGGTGGGCATATCCCCCCAGATCAGCCAGCCAAGCCCAACCGACCAAAGGATGGAGGTATAGGAATAAGGCCCAAGCGACGACACCTGGGCGGAGGCATAGGCTTCCGTCAGCATTACCTGCGCCACACCGCCAACCAGCCCAACCAGGATCAGGATTAGCAATTCCCAAGCATTGGGCGTGGTCCAGAAAAACGGCAGCGCCACGGCGGTAAAGGCCGTCATCAACAGTGATTGCCACAGCACAATAGTGGTGGAGCTTTCGGTTGCTGAGAGGTTCCTTACCAGAAGCGTGGTGAGCGCCGACCAGACACCCTGCGCAACGGCCACCGACATGCCGATCATCACCGCCTTTTCCGGCCAAGTACCGCCCTGAAAGGCACCCTGGCCAAGCGCAATCACCATAATGCCGACAAAGCCCAGCAGCACTGCAGACCAGCGATGAACGCCAACCTTCTCCCCCAGCAGTGGAATGGAAAGAAGCGTCACGAAAAGCGGCGTGGTGTAGGTCAGTG
Source organism: Roseomonas sp. (assembly GCA_044373565.1). Lineage (GTDB taxonomy): Bacteria > Pseudomonadota > Alphaproteobacteria > Acetobacterales > Acetobacteraceae > Neoroseomonas. Next base: position 12,422 of record JBILPX010000005.1, on the reverse strand, counting down.
CCGTCTGTTCCGCCAAGGGCAGCACGGTCAGCGCGAAGAAGGAACAGCCCTGCGCCATGGTGCCTGTAAAGGCACGCAGCAAATGGGAAGGAAAGCGCCGCGTGCGCAAAATGCCCCATTGCCGGCCCCGCGCCACGATCACGAAAATTACTGGCAGCGCGAAGGCGGAACGGAAGAACATGATCTCGATAAAGGAAATGCTCTCGGCAATATCCTTGATCATGGCGGACATGATGGTGAAAAGCGCCGTCGCCCCCAGCATCAGTAGCGCACCGCGCCGGATATCGTGGCGAAGAGCCATTACGCACCTTCCTTCATGGTGTTTTTGGTCACATTTTCCGAGTCGCCAAGCGAATTCGCTTGGCTTGAAAATGCTCCGGTACGTTCCGCCGCCCGCCTCACCTGTTCGCGATACACATTGTAAAGTCCCGCTGCCACCACCAGGCACGCGCCGGCAAGCGTGGTCCAGCCCGGCGCCTCGGCCCAGATCAGAAAGCCGATCACGCCGCCAATCAGCAAAGGCGAATATTCAAACGGGGCAAGGACAGAAACCGGCGCCAGCGCAAAGGCGCGGGCGAACATCAAATGCGCCATGCCGTTGAAGACGCCAAACAGCACCAGCAGCAGCATGGTATTGGTGGAAGGCAGCACCGATGGCGGCGGGAAGGCCGGCAGGAACAACAACCCCATCGGGATATGCGCCATCATCAACCAGAAAGCGATCGCCGCCGGCCCATCACTGACCGAGAGCATCCGTGTCCAGATGCGCGTCACCGACATCAACACCACCGCGCCAAGTAGCGCCGCCGTTTCAATGCGCCAGAGATCGCCCGAGGGCTGCAACATGAAAAGCACGCCGCCAAAGCCGATCATGGTGGAAGTCCAGCGCCGCCAGCCCACCTTTTCGCCCAGCAGCGGAATGGCAAATAACGTCATCAGCAGCGGCGTGGCGCAGGCAACCGCGTAGGAATCGACCAAAGGCATGCCCCGCGCCCAGGCCCAATACCAGGTGGCGGAAACGCAGCAATGCAGCAACCCGCGCCAGGCGAGCAGGCGTCGGTTATTCGGGAATAGCCCCAGCCCGCGTGTGAGGATCACCACCGTGATGCCGCCCACCACGCCGCGCCAAATCATGGCCATGGCCGCGCCCACTTCCGGCAGCGCCCATTTCACCGCCGCATCGGCGCCGGTGATGACGATATAGGCGATTAGAATAATGCCGATGCCGCGCAAAGTCTCGGCCCCGGTCGGCACGCTGAGCGTGTTTTTGGGCGCCTCAGCCATGCGAAAGGCGGCTTCTGGCGGCTTGGTCTGGCGTGGCCCCGGCAAGGGCGCCCGCACGGTGTAGTGCGGGCGAAGGTGATGGCGATTGCATGTTTATTGGGCGTAGTCTCGGCTCGGATGGGGGTCATTGCAAGCCAAATGAGGCAGGCCTAAGCGCAACGCGCCTTGTTCCCGCCCCGCCGCGATGCGAAACAAGTGCTTGTGGAAGCCGCCGAATATGATCTGATGGACGCGGTGGAGGAGCGCATGTGGTGGTACCGCGCGTTGCACCTTCGTGTCCTTGATGCCTTGCATCGCCGCCCCGGCGCGCCCGGGGCGTTGCTCGATGCTGGCTGCGGCACGGGCGGGCTGCTCCGGCGGCTGGCCGGCAAGTCCACGCGCGCCTTGGTTGGGCTTGATTTCAACCCGGAAGCGGCGCGTCGCGCCGGCGCCAAATCCGGCGCGCTGACCACCGGGGGGGATGCCAACCGCCTGCCCTTCGCCGATGCAAGCTTCGGCGCTTTGGTCAGCCTGGACGTATTGTGCCACCGCGCCGTGGACCCTGGCGCCGCGCTGGCCGAATTTCACCGCGTGCTGAAGCCAGGTGGCGCCCTTGTGCTGAACCTGCCGGCCTTTGATTGGCTGCATTCAGCACATGATATCCGCGTGCATAATGCCCGCCGCTTCACGGCCGATCAGGCCCGCGCGCTACTGGCGGATGCCGGCTTCACCGCCATTGAAAACCGCTATTGGAATGCGCTGCTACTGCCGCTCATGATTCTGCAACGTAAAGTACTGAAATCGGATGCCGAGGCCAAAAGCGATGTCGCCCCCTTCCCGCCATGGTTGGATGCCATGCTCTACGCTGTAACGGGGCTTGAACGCTTCATGGCCCGGATCGGCCTGCGCTACCCCGCGGGCGGTTCGGTCCTGATCACCGCAACGCGGCCCTGAGAACGGAGAAGATCAATGCCCCTGATATCGGCCGGCAAGGAATATCCCGTCGGTCTTTCCATTGTGGTTCCGGTCTATCGCGGTGCGGCGACGGTGGGCGCGCTAGTGGAAGCGCTATCGGCGCTGCGCCCCGAAGGCGGGATCGAAATTGTGCTGGTGAATGATGGCAGCCCGGATAATTCCGGCGATGTCTGCCGTGCCTTGCAGCAAAGCGCGACGGTGCCACTCACCTACATCGAACATGCGCGTAATTTTGGTGAGCATAACGCGGTGATGTCGGGGCTGCGCCATGCGCGCGGCGCTTACATCATCACCATGGATGATGATTTGCAGAACCCGCCGGAAGAAGTGATCCGGCTTTATGATCACGCGCGGCTTGGCAATTTTGATGTGGTCTATACGCGCTATGCGGTGAAGGAACATGAAGGCTGGCGCAATCTGGGTAGCGCCTTCGCCAATTGGGTCGCGGATCAATTGATGGACAAGCCAAAGGGGCTTTATCTGTCTTCCTTCCGCTGCATGTCGGCCTTGGCGGTTTCGGAAGTGGTCAAGTATCGCGGGCCATATCCTTATGTGGATGGCCTACTGATGCAGGTAACGCAAAGGCTTGATTCGATAGAGGTAAAGCATTTCGCCCGCGCCGAGGGTCGGTCCAACTACACCATGCGTCGGCTGATCCGGCTTTGGATGAATTTGGCGACGAATTTCTCCGTGCTGCCTTTGCGGTTGGCGATACTTGCCGGGGCGGGCATGGGCGTGCTGGGGCTGCTGGCCGCGCTTTATGTTGTGATTGAAGGGTTGATGGGACATACGCCTTCGGGCTGGGCGTCACTGATGACGGTCACGCTGCTGATTGCCGGCGTGCAATTCCTGATCCTTGGCGTGCTGGGCGAATATGTCGGGCGGTCCTTCATGTCGGCCAATGGCAAGCCGCAAGGTGTGGTGCGCGAGGTTCTGCCGGCGCGGGATGAGGGGCGCGCGCCATGACGATTTATTGGCTGGTGCTTGCAGCGGCGATTTCTACGTCCCTTATCGGGCAGGTGTTGCTCAAATCCGGCGCGGCCAGTTCAGTGGCCTCTGAGGGTGGGTTTTTCGATCAGTTGTTCCGTCTGCCGACCATGATCGGGCTGGTGTGTTACGGCGGCGCGGCGTTGCTTTACATCATTGCGCTGCGCCGCATTCCGATGAGTGTCGCGCTGCCTTGCACTGCGGCCTCCTATATCGTCATTGCCGTGATCGGCTGGGCGGTTTTTGGTGAGAGCCTTGGGGTACAGAAAATTGCCGCCATTGCGCTGATAGCGGCCGGTGTGGCGCTGCTGGCCACCACCGCGTGAAGGCAGCGCTTGGCGCTTTGCTGTTGCTGGCGGGCTGCGCTGCTGAACCGGTAGCCTGCCCAGTCGGCGCAAACCCCGCCACCATCGCTGAAGCCTATTTCGGGCGTAATGTGAAAACCCGCGCGCCCGTGACCGATGCGGAATGGGCGCGCTTCATGGCAGACACCGTGACCCCCGCCTTCCCCGATGGCCTGACCGTGCTGGATGGCGCCGGGCAATGGCGCAATGCGGCGGGCCAGATCAGCCGGGAAGACAGCAAGGTTTTGCTGCTGGTGCTGCAAAGGCAGGATCAGGCGGCAGCTTCGGCCCGCCTTGCCCCAGTGACCACGGCCTGGAAGGCGCGCTTTGCGCAGGAATCCGTGCTGACTGTCTTCCGCCAGGGCTGCGCAGGGTTTTGATTCTAGGCTAGAAACCTCGCCATGAAGATCAACGGCATCCCCTATCGCAGCATCCGCCTGAATGAGGCAGATGGCTGGTCCATCCGCATCCTCGATCAGACCAAGCTGCCCTGGCAGGTGGCATGGCTGCGGCTGATTGATGAAGACCAGGTCGTGCATGCCATCCGTTCCATGCAGGTGCGCGGCGCGCCGCTGATTGGTGCCGTGGCCGCCTATGGCCTGGCACTCGCCATGCGGCGTAATCCCGAGGCACTTGAACCCGTGGCCGCGATGCTTGGCGAAACCCGCCCCACCGCGATCAATCTGCGCTGGGCGCTTGAGAAAATGCTTACCGTGCTGCGCCCGCTGCCGGCCGCTGCGCGTGAAGCCGCCGCCTATGCCGAAGCGGCGGCGATTTGCGATGATGATGCCGCAACCTGTGAAGCCATTGGCCGCCACGGCCTGCCGCTGTTGCAGGACATCGCGGCACGTAAACCAGGCCAGCGCGTGAATATCCTGACCCATTGCAATGCCGGCTGGATCGCGACGGTGGATTGGGGCACCGCACTCGCGCCGATTTACATGGCGCATGATGCCGGCATCCCGGTGCATGTCTGGGTGGATGAAACCCGCCCGCGCAATCAAGGGGCGGCGCTGACGGCCTGGGAATTGGGCGCGCATGGCGTGCCGCATACGGTGATTGCCGATAATGCCGGCGGGCATCTGATGCAGCATGGTGACGTGGATATCGTGATTGTGGGCACGGATCGCGTCACGCGCCGCGGCGATGTCGCAAATAAGATCGGCACCTATCTGAAGGCACTCGCCGCGCAGGATAATGGCGTACCGTTTTGGGTCGCACTGCCGCATTCCACGCTGGATATGCGCGTGGCTGATGGCGTGCGCGACATCCCAATCGAAGAACGCGCGCCTGAGGAAGTGACCGACATCACCGGCCAAGATGCGCAAGGCCGCATCACGCGCATCAGGGTGGCGGCGGCTGGCAGCCATGCTGCCAATCCCGCCTTTGATGTCACGCCAGCGCGGCTGGTGACCGGGCTGATTACCGAACGTGGGCGCGTTGCGGCGACAGAAGCCGCACTCGCCGCGCTCTATCCGGAAAAAGTCGCAAGTTAGCCGCCATGTGCGGGCGCTATTTCCAGCATCGCTCCAGTGGCGAGATCGCGCGCTATGCCCGCGCAGTGAATGCGCCGCCCAATCTGGTGCCTTCCTTCAACCGCGCGCCAACCCAGGATGGGCTGGTGTTGCGCCGCCATCCGGAAACCGGCGCGCGGCATCTGGATGCCTTGCGCTGGGGGTTGATTCCACGCTGGGCGGATGACCCTTCCATTGGCAGCCGCATGATGAATGCGCGGTCTGAATCCGTTGCGGAAAAACCATCCTTCCGCGATGCCTTCGTGAAGCGCCGTGCCATCGCCTTTGCCGATGGCTTCTATGAATGGCAGCGCCTGGGCGAAGGCCCGAAGGCGCCCAAGCAAGCCTTCGCTGTCGCGATGGCCGATGGCGCGCCCATGCCGCTTGCCGCGCTGTGGGAAGGCTGGCGCGGCAAGGATGGAGAGATCATCCGGAGCTACACCATCATCACCACCAATGCCGCGCCGGAATTATCGCCGCTGCATGACCGCATGCCGGTGATCCTGCCGCCCGAGGATTGGGATGAATGGCTCGGCGAAACACCCGCCGAACCCGCGCGGCTTCAGGCGCTGCTGCGCCCCTTCCCCCGTGCTGGGCTTGCGGTTTGGCCCGTCTCCGCACGCGTCAATCGCGTCGCGGAAGATGATGCGGCGCTATTGGAACGCGATCCCCTGGCCCAGCCGCCGCCTGGGTTGGATGATCCGCCGCCTTGGTAAGGCCCTGGCGCGCCCCTCCCTTGCGTGATTAGCTTCGCCCAACAGAAATTGGGGGAAGGAAATGCGCCAGAAATTGATTGCTGCCTTGCTGGCTTTTGGCTGCCTATGCGGCTTCAACAGCCCGGCCAACGCGCAAAGCGCTGAGACCAATTGGCCAACGCGGCCCATCACCATGGTGGTCGCCTATCCGCCTGGTGCCATTACCGACACGGTCGGCCGCCGTGTGGCGGAACGGCTTTCCCAGGCGCTTAATGTACAAGTGGTGGTGGAAAATCGCGCCGGCGCCGGCGGCAATGTCGCGGCGGCCTTTGTCTCTCGTGCGCAACCAGATGGCTATACGCTGCTGTTCACCTCCTACGGCAATCTGATCATCGCCGCCGCCGCTGATCTGAATGTCGGCTTTCATCCGTGGCGAGACCTGGCGCCGGTTGGCATGATCGGCCCCATGACCGTAGTGCTGCTGGTGCGCCCTGGGCTGCAAGCCAATACCTTGCAGGATTTCGTGCGCCACATCGCCGCCAATCCGGGCCGCGTGAATTTTGCGAGTGTCGGCGTCGGCAGTTCATATCACCTGCTGATCGAACAGATGATGGTCTATGGCAAGCTCAATATGACCCATGTGCCCTATCGCGGCGGCGCGGCGGCCATGACGGATTTCCTCGCAGGCCGCGTGGATGCCACCCTCGCCACTTTGCTATTCGCGCGACCTTATATGCAGGATAACCGCGGGATTGGCGTGGCCGTTGGCAATGCTGAACGCTCCCCCGTGCTGCCCAATGTGCCCGCAGTGCAGGAGGCGATTCCCGGCGCCAAACTGACCGATGGCCTGGCCGTCCTGGCACCTGCCGCCACGCCGGCGCCGATCATCGCGCGCGCCAATCGCGGGCTACAGGACGTGATGAACCAGCCCGCCATGCGCGAATGGCTGACGAATGAAGGCGTGCCCCCGCGCCCCGGCCCGCCAGAGGCCTTCATGGCGGAAATGACGCCGGCCACCGAGGAATTGCGCAAATTGCTGCGCGATGCCTCCATCAAGGTGGAGTGACCAACCCATAATGCTTCCCGCGCCTGGGTCTTCCGCGCTATGCACACCCCATGTCGGATCATGATCGGGATGCTGCCCTTCGCCTGACGCTCAAGCGCCATCGCGCCTTTGCGACTGGTTTGCTGGTGGCCATGGCCGGGCTCATTCTGTTCAGTTATCGCCTGCCGCCTGGCTATTGGACTGATCTGTTGCAGGCCTCCGCCAAGGCAGGGCTGGTGGGTGGCTTGGCCGATTGGTTCGCTGTCACCGCGCTGTTTCGCCGGCCGCTTGGCCTGCCCATTCCGCACACCGCCATCATCCCCAATCAGAAGGATAGGTTGGGCCGCGGCTTGGGGCGCTTCATCGCAGGCCATGTCTTCACCGAAGGCGAAGTGCGCCGCGTGCTGGCGAAGCTTGATCTGGCGCGCATTCTGGAAGGCTTTCTGCGCGACCCCGAGGCTTCGCGCCGCGCCGCCATGGCACTTTCCGAAAGCCTGCCCCGCATCCTGGCGAGCCTTGAAGATGGCCGCGCCCGGCGCCTGCTGGCAAGGTTGCTGCCCAGGATTGTCTCCGGCCCCGCGGGCGCGCGTTTGCTGGCGCGGATTCTGCGCGCCGCAGTTGCATCAGGTCAGCATCAGGAAGTCTTCAGCCTGGCGATCGGGCAATTGCGGGTGCTGCTGGCCGCGCGGGAAGAAAACCTGCGCGGCGCCATTGAAGCGCGTGTGCGTGCCGAAGGTGGCGCCTTGGTTGGTTGGCTTGCCGGAGCAACAATTGCGCGACGCATTCTGAACGCAATCAATACGGAATTGGAAAAGATCGGCCCCGATGATTCCGATTTGCGCGCTGCCTTCGCTGAATGGCTCGCGCGTGAAATCGAAAAGCTGGAAACAGACCCCGAACGCGCCGCCGCGATTGGCCGCCTGATGCGCGAAGCGCTTGCCCATCCTTCCGTCGCCGCCTGGCTCATGGATGTCTGGGACAGGCTGAAGATCGCCTTGGCAGCCGATGCCGCGCGTCCGGATGGGCGGAGTGTCGCGCTGCTGGCCGGCATTTTCGCGAATGCCGGTACCTTGCTCGCGGAAGACCAAGGCGCGCGGGAGCGGCTTAATCGCGCAGCCGAGGGTGTACTGATGACGCTGCTGCCCTCAGCCCAGGCGCAGCTTTCAGATTTCATCGCCGGCGTGGTGACGAATTGGGATGCAGCAACGGTGACTGAGAAGATCGAACTCCGTGTTGGGCGCGATCTGCAATATGTCCGCATCAATGGCACGCTTGTCGGTTTTCTGGCGGGCGGGGTGCTGTTTGCCGCGCTGACCGCGCTGTTCGGGCACGTCGCGCATTAGTGCGCGTCCCGTCCCATTTTCTAAGCCGCCAAGCGATTCCGCTTGGCTCGGACATACTCTCATGGTGAAGGGTTCTCGGCATGTATGATGTCATCGTGGTGGGTGCGGGTTCATCGGGTGCGACCTTAGCGGCGCGACTTTCAGAGGATTCAGATCGGCGCGTATTGCTGCTGGAAGCCGGGCGTGATTGGCGCGCGGCGGAAGCGCCGGCGGCTTTGCGCAGCCCCAATATCGTGCCCTTCATGCATGACCCTGCCCATCAGGCCGCCTGGCAATGGCCCGGGCTAATGACCAGGCGCACCCGCGCCCAGGCGCCGAAATTCTATTGGCGCGGCAAGGCGCTGGGTGGTTCTTCCACGGTCAATGCGCAAATCGCCATTCGGGGCGTGCCAGCCGCTTTTGACGCCTGGGCCGAGGCAGGGTGTGAAGGCTGGTCGGCGGCCGATGTTATGCCAATTTTCGATGCCATCGAAGATGATGCGAATTACGGCGTACCCGGCAAGCGCCAGGGCGGCCCCATTCCAGTCTGGCGCATGCCAGAAGAAAACTGGGGCGCGGTTGATTGCGCGCTGCGCGATGCCGCGCGCATCGCGGGCTATCCTGTGAAGCCCGATTTGAATGCGCCGGAAGGCGAAGGGCTTTCCTGCAACCCGATCAATCTGCGCCACGGCCAGCGCGTGACGACCAATGATGGCTATCTGGAACCGGCGCGCGGACGCGCGAACCTCACCATTCGCGGCGATGCGCTGGTGGATCGCGTGATCTTCGAAGGGCGCCGCGCTGCCGGTGTGCGCGTGCGCTTCGGTGCCGGCGCTTTTGAGGACATTGCTGCGCGTGAGGTGGTGCTTTGTGCCGGCGCCATCCATAGCCCCTGTATTTTGATGCGCAGCGGCATCGGCCCTGCGCAGGCTTTGCTCGGCTTGGGTATTGACGTTCTGCATGATGCGCCGGCTGTCGGCCAACACTTCATGGATCACCCGATCCTGCGCGCAAGCCTTGCCTTGAAGCCTGGCTTTCGCGCCGAAGGTGCCGATGCGCGGCACACCAATTGCTGCCTGACCTATAGCAGCAAGCTTGGCGGTGGTGGTGAGCGTGACATGATCATCATCGCCTATAATCATCGCGGTCTTGCCGAGGGTGGCGTGGCACCTAATGGCGGCATTGGGGTGGCACTTTATGATGCGCTATCGCGCGGCGAAGTGCGTTTGGCCTCAGTCGATCCGGATGCGCAGCCTGTGGTGGAAGAAAACATGCTTGATCATCCCGCTGATAGGCTGCGGATGCGCGATGGTGTGCGGCGCTTGGCGAAGCTTTGCGCCTTGTCGCCGGTGGCTGATATTGCGGATGCGATCACCTTTGGCGAAACCGCGCTTACCATGGCGGAAGCCGCCGCGCTTTCGGATGATGCGCTGGATCAGATCATGCTTGATCAGGCGGGCGATATCCAGCACGCCGCCGGCACTTGCCGCATGACCGCGCATGAAGACCCGCGCGGCGTGGTGGACCCTGAACTCAAGGTACGCGGTGTGGAAGGGCTGCGTGTAGCGGATGCTTCCATCATGCCTTCCGATTGCCGTGCCAATCTGCACTTTACCTGTGTGATGATCGGCGAAGCGGCGGCGCGAAGGATACGCGCCCGCGCTTAACTGCGCTCAGAGTTGGTCTGTTCCACAAGCTGGCCATCTTCCACCCGCAATACCCTGTCATGAAAGCGCGCAACGGCCGGGCGATGCGCGATGGATAGCATGGTCAGCTCAGGCAGGGCGCGCTTTAGCCTCTCGTGCAATTCTTCCTCGGCTTCGGGATCAAGGCTTGCCGTTGCCTCATCCAGGAACAACCAATCAGGACGCAGCAGAAAGGCGCGCGCGAAGGAAAGCCGTTGCTGTTCGCCACCGGAAAGGCGTTGTCCCCAACTATCACTATCACCAAGCCGGGGCGCGAGGTGACCGAGACCCGCTTCCTCCAACGCCGCCACAGCCTCAGCATCGGTGAAGCGCGCCTCATCTTCCGGGTAGCACACGGCGCGCTTCAGGGTTCCAAGCGGCAGATAAGGGCGCTGCGGCAAGAATAGCGCGCGCGCATCCTGCGGCAGCGAAATCGTGCCGCTGCCAAAGGGCCAAATGCCGGCAATGGCGCGAAACAAGGTGGATTTGCCTGAACCCGAAGGTCCATTGATCAGCACTGCTTCACCCGGGGCGACATCCATTTGCGCGCCGCTCAGCAGCACGCGCCCATCGGGCAGCTTGAGCGTGACATCACGCATGGCAAGACCTTCAGCACTTCCCTTTCTGGCTTTCGGGCCTGAATCGGCCTCACGCGCTTTTGCCACCGCTTGGGTAAAACCTGTCAGGCGCTCCACGGTCGCGCGCCATTCCGTCAGCTTGCCGTAATTTTCCACAAACCAGGAAAGCGCGCCTTGCACCTGGCCAAAGGCGCTGCTGGTCTGGATCAGGCCACCGAGCGGCAGGCGCCCCGCAAAATAGGCTGGTGCGGCGACCACAATCGGGAAGATGGATGCCACCTGCCCATAGCCCGCGGTGAAGAAAGTCAGGCGCTTGGTAGCGCGCATGATGTCCCACCAATTCAGCATCAGCTTGCTGAAGCGCTGCGTCAGCCCGCGCTTTTCATCGGCCTCGCCACCGTAAAGCGCAATGCCTTCGGTGTTTTCGCGCAGCCGCACCAGCGCATAACGGAAATCCGCTTCCAGCCTTTGCTGGGAGAAATTGAGCGCGATCAGAGGACGCCCGATCAAATGCGCAAGCCAGGTACCAAGCAGCGCATAGATCAGCGCCACCCAGACCATATAGCCAGGAATCTCGACGCCAAGCACCGTGACCGGCCCTGACAGCGACCAAAGCACCAGAATGAAAGACCCCAGCGTGACAATGGAATTGAGCAAGCCAATACCAAGCGAAAGCGTATCTTCCACAAACAACCGCGCATCATCAGCGATGCGCTGATCAGGATTATCCATATAGGGATCGGTCAAGGCCATCCGGTAATAGGCGCGATCAGACAGCCATTGCGCCAGATACACATCAGTCAGCCAGCGGCGCCAACGCATTTGCAGGGCCTGGCGCAGATAAAGCTGATACACCGCAATAAGAATATAAAGCGCGGCCACCAGCACAAAGCCCGGCAGTAGCCCTTCGGCTTCCGTGCGATGCCAGCTGAAAAGCAGCGCGATGAAGCCATCCCAATCCTTATTCTCCAGCGTATTGTAGAAGGCGCGCTGCCAATAAGTCAGCAACACCGTCATGCCCACCAGCGAAAGATTGAGCAGGATAACCACCCCCAGCAGCAAGCGTGCGCGCCAGCGTTCCTCGCTCCGCCAAAAGGGGGCGATCAGCGCCCAGGCTTCGGCAATGAAGGTAATGATCCAGCGCATGACGTTCTGCCTAACCCGCGCGCAGCGCTGCTTCCAGCGCTTCAAGCCAAGTCATGACGCGCGCGCGATTGACGCCCATATCAGACCAGCCAATCAGGCTTCGCGAATACAGCCAAAGCCCGGTGCCGCCAGCAACTTGCGCCGCTTCCGCCACAACAATATCCGGGTAATTCATCAGCGCGCTACGCACGACCCATTGCGCTTGGTTGCGCGCTGGAAAACGCGCGAGTGGGAATGTGCGCGGCATGTTGGCCGCAACACAATCCAAAGCCGCCATCACCGCTTCCGGTGAAGCGGGCAAAGGGTCTCGGTGCAGATGCCCCTGCCCTGGTGCGACGCTTGGCGTCAGCAGGCAGGTATTTGGCGAAGCCGGCAATTGCAGTCTTGTGAAATCAAGGGGCGCCGGTACTGGAACGCCTTCGGCACCACGCGAAAACAGGCTGGAGATCATGATGTGGCCCTCAAGCGAATGACGCCCCGCATCTCATCAGGGTTGATGGGTTTGCCTTTACGGAGGATTTCAATCTTGCCCTGGCGCGCCAGATCAGCCGCGACCTTGCGCACCGCGCCAAGCAAGGGGCGCCAGTCTTCGGCAGAGACAGCGCGCGCCACATCGGTGGGGCACAGACTTTTTTCTGGACCCCGTTCTGCGGCAATGCGCAGCATGGCGTCGGTGATGGCCTCAATATTCATGGCGCGATCCAATCGGCAGTAAGATTGCCCGCTTCATCCCAGATGAAGCGCGCGCGTTGATGCCCGGCGGCGGCAAGCCAGAGCCATTCCAGCCGGTCAAAGCCTATCACCACAGCGGCGAAATGCGGCCGGCCAATCTCCGTATCCTGCGGCGCGGCGGGTGGAGCGGGCACAA
>JBILPX010000144.1:0-7724 GCA_044373565.1 Roseomonas sp. | reverse complement strand
CCGTGCCATCAAGGTTGCGGCCGATAGCGCGCTAAGGTGGTGTGGGTCGGCCTGAAAATCCTGCCCAATGTATTGCAGCCTTGCTGGTCGGATCGTCGGAAACTAGGCGCTATGCCTGAACACCAACATTGAAGAGCTTGGCTGGATTTTCACCAATCATGCGACGGATCTCGATGTCACTGAAGCCCTCGCTCTCAACAAGCATGAGGTATTCGCGGAACGCTTCAACCGGTGGCGGCAGCAGATAAACGCCGGCATCGGTTGACAGGATCGCCCGGTCACCGGCGGCGCGGATACGCGGTGTGAAATCCTGAATAACGCTATTGGCAGCAATCTTGTGCTTTTCATCATCAACATGCGTCAGGCCAACCTGTGTTGCATGGGTCAGTACGAAGAAGGAAAACTCAGCATAAGCGCCAAGCGCTGTGATGGCCGCGATTTCCTCGGGCGCATAGCGCGCACAATGGGTGCGGATGCGCGCAACGCCGCGACGCTTGGCTTCCTCCACCAGCGCAATCGCCTCCCGGCCGGAGACATGGCCGCAGTCAAAAACTACATCCTTCGCGGCGCAGAGTTCCATGATGGCGGGCACGGGGTCGGGCACTTTGCCGCTTTCCGGCACAAAAAAAGTGGTTTCCAGGAAAGCCGGGCTGCGGCCCTCGCGCATCGCCACATGGCGGGTGTGATGCGTGGGCAGGCTTACAAAGCGCGCGCCGGTCCCGGGGCCGTAGCCATAACCGATCGCAGTTCGCGCGGCTTCCAAGGTCACGCCGCCTGCGGTTGGTTGCATGATCAGACCACCAAATGCCTCAACACCCAGGTGACCAAGCTCATCATTCGCCAGCGCGGCCAAGCCTGATGTATTCTGGAAATTGCACATGATGCCGATGGCACGCATACCGGCGGCTGCCGCTTGCCGTACCGCATCAAAGGCATTGACGGCGCGGCCGGAAAGATGCGGCGCGCAATGAATGTGGCAATCAATGGCACCCTTTAGAAGGTGCATCCCAAGAGGGGTGAAGGGCATAGCGGGCTTCCTTAGATTTTGGGGCGCCGACCAAGCCACGCTTCAAGATGCTCCCCGAAGCGCTTGGTTGGCCAGCAGATGAGAAAATAGACAATCAGAATGGTGCCGAAGCAGAGTAACGCGGAAAAGCCACGCGTGTTCAGAATTTTCGCCGCATAGGTCAATTCCATTACGCCAATCTGGCTTGCGATGGAGGTGGATTTGATGAAGCCCACAGCATACCCAAATAACGGCGGTAGCACCACGCGCCAGGATTGCGGTGCAACGATCTGTGTGAGGACCTTCCAGCGGGAAAAATTCATTGCCTCTGCCGCGTCCCATTGCGGCGCCGGCACGGCTTCGATCCCGGCACGCGCAATTTCGGCCGCGAAGGCCGCCGCCGAGAGCACTACAGTGACAAGTGCTATCGTAAAAAGTGAGACCTGTGCGCCCGAAAGCTGGAAGGCGAAGAAGATGCACATCAGCTTCACCAGGAAGGGGATTCTTCGAAACACCTCGACATAAGCGGTGGCTAGCAGGCGTATCGGCGCAATACCGTAAAGCCTAGGGTGGCGCCCAATGGCCAGGGAAAAGCCGATGGCAAAGCCGAAGGCCGCACCAAGGTAGGAAAGCAGCAGCGTATTCAATAGCGCCTGGCCCAGGAACATCAGGTTCCAGATACCGAAGAAGCGTGGCGTATCTTCAAGAAGCTGTTCCCACATGGCGTCAGAAGACCCGTGCCTTGACGCGAAACAGCCATCGCCCAAGCAGCGCGAGCGTCAGTGAACAAGCCAAGGTCAGCACCAGATAAATGATCGCGACTATCGAGAAAACCTCAAGTGAGCGGAAGGTTAGTGAATTGACGTTATAGGCGCGACCCGTGAGTTCCTCGACCGCGAAGATCGCCGCGATGGAGGTTGTCATGACCTGAATGATGAATTGGTTTGACAGCGGCGGATAAAGCGCCTTGGCAATATGTGGCAGCACCACATACCAGACAATTTGCGGCACCGAAAACCCCATGGCGCTTGCAGCGTCAATCTCCTCACGGCGCAGGGATTGGAAGCCGGCGCGCTGAATTTCGGTAAGATACGCGCCCGCATTCAGCGACATGCCAATCGCGACTGCGGCATAGGGCGAGAGCAGAATACCTGCATCCGGCAGCACGAAGAAGATGAAGAATATCTGCACCAGCAGGGGCGTGTTGATGAAAAAGGTCACATAGCCCTGCACCGCAAGCCGCGCGGGACGCGGCCCGAAATGCAGGATCGAGGCATTCGTCAGCCCAATCGCCCAGCCGACCATGAAGGAAATCACTGCGAGTTCAAGCGTAAGGATGGCGCCGCCCAGCAGATAGGGAATATGGCCGGCGACTTGGGAGTAGATGAGGTTGTAATTCACACGCCGGTCAGAAGAAGGGGCTTACGGGCACTTTGGTAAACATCGGCCCGTCAAACCATTTTTCCCAGGCTGCTTCGATCGTACCATCCGTATGCAATTCATAAAGGGCTATGTTCAGCCAATTACGCAGCGAATGATTATTTTTGGCGACGCCAAGACAGGAATAGGTCACTCCAAAGGTGGGTACTGCCGTCACCTCCCACTGCACTTGCCGGAAGGGACGCAGCGCAAAACGCACTGAATCAATCCCATCGAAGGAAGCTTGTGCCCTTCCTTGCGCCATGGCGCGATTGCGGTCTGGGTAATTGTCCAGCAGCAGCACCCGTGCATTTGGGATCGCGCGTTGAATATAAGGAATGGCAGTTGTGCCGCGCACCTGCGCAAGCGTCACATCAGGATTATTCAGCGCAGCAATACTCGTATGCCCGCGCCCTTGAATGGCGACAATCCCGTAATTCTCCGAATGCACGGGCACGGTATAGTCAATCACCTTGGCCCTTTCGCTCGTGCGGCTCATCGCGCCCATGACGAAATCTATCCGCCCGGATGCGACCATGGGAATACGCTCTGGCGAGCCTACTGCCTGCAACGTCAACCGCACCCCCAGCTTACGCGCGATAGCGGCCGCCACCTCGGGCTCAAATCCATCAATTTCATTTTTCTCATTAAAGAGTGCGCGTGGTGGCAGGGTTGGGTTGACACCGACGCGGAGTTCCCCGGCGCGCAGTACATCCTCAAGCGGGCGGGCTGAAGCGGTGTTTGGCGTGAGCAACGCGGCTGCGGCGGCCACAGCAGCCGCACCGCCCGTAAAAAGCGCCCGGCGATCAGTCATGTGCTTCTTCTCCCGTTCTTACGCTGCGCCATCAATGACGCAGGATCCTTGATGTGAACTCCTTCAGGCGTGGGCTGCGCGGATGGTCTAACACATCCGCCGGTGGACCTGTTTCGATGATTGATCCCTGATCAAGGAAGACAATGCGGCTTGCCACTTCCCGGATGAAGGCCATCTCATGGCTCACGATCAGCATGGTCATGCCGTCCCGTTGGCGCGCGGATGGTGTCCAGCACCTCTCCCACCAGCTCAGGGTCCAGCGCGGCCGTTATCTCATCCAGCAAAAGAATATCTGGCTTCAGCGCAAGCGCGCGCGCGATGGCCACACGCTGCTGCTGGCCACCTGAAAGCTCATCGGGATAGGCATTCACCTTCTCAGTCAGGCCAACACGGGCGAGTAGCGCGCGCGCTTCATCCTCCACCACATTCTTGGCGCGTTTTTTCACCAGTGTGGGCGCGATAGCGACATTGCGCAGCGCCGTCATGTTCTGGAACAGATTATACTGCTGAAAGACGATGGCGAAGCGATCACGCGCGCCACGTAAGCTCGCGCGGCTTGTGTAATCCACCAATTTGCCGTCCAGCGTCACTGTACCGGCGCGCGGCTTTAGCAGCCCAACCAACGTACGCAGAATGGTAGATTTGCCGGAACCCGAAGGGCCAATCAGCCCGATAACCTCTCCGCGTTCCACATCAAGCGAGACATCGCGCAGCACATCGGCCTTGCCGCCGTAGGAAACTGTCAGCCCTTGAATGGACAGGAATGCCAAACCTATGCGCCCCGGTTGTTGGTAGGTTCCTATACTCGAAGCTTTTCGCGCATCGCGTCAAGCCGATGCCATAGTTGCGCTGCGCACGCGCTCACCTATTATCGTCCGCATGAGTCTGCGCATCCCCAATGTCGCGCGTCCCGCGCCTGTCACCATCACGGTGGAGGGCATTCCAATGATGGCGCATCCGGGGGAAAGCCTGGCCGCCGCGCTGATCGCCGCCGGCCATTGGCGCTTCGGTGAGGGCGAGGACCCCGCGCGCCCACGCACTGCCTTCTGCATGATGGGGGTGTGCCAGCAATGTCTGCTGCGCGTTGATGGGCGCCTGGTACAGGCTTGCCTCACGCCCATTATGGCTGGGCAGGAAGTGACACCGGCATGATCTTCGATGTTGCGGTGCTGGGCGGTGGCCCAGCCGGCATGGCAGCGGCGACAGAAGCTGCCCGCGGTGAGGCGCGCGTTGTGCTGCTGGAGGAATCTCCCGCACCAGGCGGGCAGGTCTATCGTGCGCCGCCAGCGGGCTTTGAGATGAAGCCAGGTCGAGACCGGCAAGAAGGCGATGCGCTGCGCGCCGCGCTGGCCGCCAGCGGCGCCGATATCCGCACCGGCTGTCGGGTCTGGGGCCTGGGTGGCGGACCGCTGGTGCCGGAAGGGCAGCCGGATGCGCCCTTCAGCCTTTCCGCGCTGGGTTCGGATGGCGCGCCCTTCACGGTGCAGGCGCGCGCGCTGATTCTCTGCTGCGGCACGCATGAGCGGATTATTCCCTTTCCAGGTTGGACGCTGCCGGGCGTGATCGGCCTTGCCGCGGCAACCATATTGTTGAAGGCGCAAGGCATTCTGCCGGGCCAGCGCGTGGTGGTCGCGGGTGCTGGGCCATTGCTTTATGCGGTGGCGGCGAAAATTTTGGCAGGGGGCGGTTCTGTCGCCGCGGTGATTGATGCGGCAACGTCGGGTGAATGGCTGCGTGCGCTGCCCGCACTTTCCGCGCGACCCGATCTGCTGGCACAGGGCGCGGTCTGGCGCGCCAGGCTTCTCGCGGCGCGCGTGCCGGTGCTGGCGGGCGCACAGGTGACGGCGGCTGAGGGCGACAAAGTTCTTTCGTCTGTACGCGTAGGTGATCGCGTCTTCCAAGCCGATGCGCTTTGCATAGGCCATGGTTTGGTGCCGGCCACCGAAGCAAGCCGCACCTATCGCGCGCGGCACGCACATAGGCCGGAGGATGGCGGCTGGGTGCCCGTGTTGGATACGGCGCAACGCACCAGCGTGCCTTTCCTGTACGCGGCTGGCGATGGCGCCGGTGTGCGCGGCGCAGCGGCGGCGCCGGCAGCGGGGCGGCTTGCTGCATATACGGCGCTTCATGATCTTGGCTTCAGTTTGGAACACGCGTCGAAGGAAGACGCGGCGTTGGAGCGTGCGCGCCGCACAGGTGCTGCCATGGCGCGCATGATGGCCCTACGCCCGGCCATGGTCGCTGCCATCCCTGCGGAGACAATCATCTGCCGCTGCGAAGGCGTGACGCGCAGCGAGATCGAAAAAGCCGCCGCAGCAGGTGCCAACACCATCAACCAATTGAAGCACTTTACCCGCTGCGGCATGGGGCCGTGCCAGGGGCGCATGTGCGGAGAGGCCGCCGGCGCACTGCTTGCCGCCGCGCGCAGCGTGGGCGTTGCGGAATTGGGCTTTGCCACTGGCCGTATTCCGCTGCGGCCTGTGCCGATGGCGTCCATCCTCGGCGATTTCGACTACACCGATATTCCTGTGCCGGCACCGGCGCCGATATGAGTACGCGCTTTGATGCTGCCGTTATTGGCGCGGGGGTTATGGGCTGCGCCACGGCCTTGTTCTTGGCGCGCGGCGGCATGCGCGTTGCGCTGCTTGATCGCGGCGAGATTTGCCGCGAGGCATCAGGTGTGAATGCCGGCACGCTCACGATGCAAATGACCAGAGCAGCGCTGATCCCTTATGCGCTCCGCGCGCATGATATGTGGATGAACATGCCCGCTTGGTGTGCTGGTGGGGATGTGCTGGCGACAGCCTGCCCAGGATTGTCAGTCGCCTTCACGGATGCCGAGGCCGCGATGCTTGAAGAACGCGCACGCATCCGCCGCGAAGCGGGCGCACCCATTGAATTGATTGATGGCCGCGCTGCCCAGGCAATTGAACCCGGGCTTGCTAATGGCGTGAAGCTTGCCGGGCATTGCCCGATTGATGGCTTTGCCTCTGCCTATCTGACCGGGCGCGCCTTTCGCGCTGCCTTGCAGGAAGCCGGCGTGACATTGATGGAAGCAACCCCAGTGCGCGGCATTGATGGCCGCTTTGTGCTGGATACGCCGGCGGGCGCGGTTGCGGCGCAGCGCGTGGTGCTGGCGGGTGGTGTTTGGCTTCAGGACATGGCGGCCTGGCTTGGCGTGACGCTGCCGATCAAGGTACTAATCAATCAGCTTGTCGTGACCGAACGCATGCCACCGGTGATGCGCACAGTTCTTGGTGTTGCCTCTGGCCTTTTGAGCCTGAAGCAATATGCCAATGGCACAGTGCTGATTGGTGGCGGATGGCAGGGCATTGGGGATCGCGCGCGCGGCGGTGTTGCGGTGCGGTCAGAGAATTTCCTCGGCAATGTGCGGCTGGCAGCGCATACCGTGCCGGCCTTGCGCCAAGCGCGCGTCGTGCGGTCCTGGCTTGGGCTGGAAGCGGAAACGGCCGATGCGCTGCCCGCGATTGGCCCCATCCCCGGCATTGACGATGCCTGGATCATCGGCAGCGTGCATTCCGGCTATACTAGCGGACCTTATATGGGCCGCATCCTGGCGCAGGCAATTTTGGGCGAGGCGCCGGAACTGCCACTATTCCCCATAGATCGGCTTCTTCACCAACGGAGCAATTCCGCATGAGCGATACGCGCTTTCACGGCATTTACCCATCCACCGTGCTGCCGATGCGCGCGGATTTTGCGCCGGACTGGGATGGCTATGCTGCCCATACCGCGCATTGCGTGATGCGCCCCGGCATTCGCGGCGTCTTGATCAATGGCCATGCAGGGGAGAATTACGTTATCACGCGCGCCGAGAAGCGCCGCGCTGTGGAAATAACGCGCGCAACCTTGGATGCAACGCGGCTGATCGTGGCTGGCGTGAATGCAGAATCCTCCCTGGAAGCGGCAGAGGAAGCGCGCGAAGCTCTCGCCGCGGGCGCCGATGCCATCATGGTTTTTTTGCCCAATGCCTTCGCGCTGGCGCATACAACCGCCATGGCCGTGCTGCATCACCGCACCATCGCAGATGCCGTGCCGGGTGTGCCACTATTTCTGTTCCAGGCGCATCACGCCGCTGGGCGCATGGGCTTCACGCCAGAGACAATGGAGGAATTGCTCAAGATTGAAACAGTGGTCGGCATCAAGGAAGGCGGCTGGGAAGTGGATGGCTATGACGCGCTGCGCCGCCAGGTGAAACGCCTGCGCCCGGATGTCGCTGTCTGCGCCAGTGGTGATGAACATCTGCTGGCCTGCATGGTGCATGGCAGTGATGGCAGCCTGGTTTCTCTGGCAGACCTAATGCCCGATGAAATCGTGGCACTGGACGCGGCGGTGCGCGCAAACGACTTGCCTGCAGCGCGTGCGCTACACGAAAAATTGGAACCCTTGGCCGAGGCGATTTATGGCGCGCCACCGGGCGGGCGCGCAACCGCGCGGCTGAAATGGTGCCTGCGAGAGATGGGG
>JBILPX010000143.1:0-7732 GCA_044373565.1 Roseomonas sp. | reverse complement strand
GATCTGGTGGCGGTGGCGCCAACCGTCTTTGTGCCGATCGCGCTTGCCGTCACCACGCGCAATTTCGCGCCCACCACGGCCGCGGAATTCATCGCGACCCTGAAGGCTGCGCCTGGGAGGTATCAATATGGCTCCTCCGGCATTGGCACTTCGGGGCATATCGCCTCAGCCAGTTTCTGTGTGCGCACAGGGACCGATGCCGTGCATGTGCCCTATCGCGGCGGCGGGCAGGTTTTTACCGCGCTCACCGCAGGCGAAATTCAGTTCTGCTCCGATATCCCCTCCATCCTGAAGGGCTTTCAGGATGGCGGCACGGCGCGGGTGCTGTTTGTGGCGACCGATCAGCGCTCTTCCCTGCTGCCCAATGTGCCAACGGCGGCCGAGGCGGGAATCGCCGGCTATAAATCCCATTCCTGGTATGGTTTCTTCGCCCCGCGCGGCACGCCGGCGGCGATTGTGAACCGCATGGCGGCGGCGACCGAACAGGCGCTGTCCGATTCGACGATCAATCAGCGTTTTGAGGAAATGGGTACCCCCGCCATGCGCGGCTACACGCCTGAGCGATTCGCGGCCTATGTGCGGGACGAAATCGCCTTTTGGGAACCGGAAGTGCGCAGCCTTGGCATCAAGGCAGAGTGAAGGACTTTATTTCTTGCCCTTACTCGGCCTGCTGAGCGCTATTACGGCTTCCAGCTGGCCGGACCACAAGAACTGATCAATCGGCGTCGCCGCATCCACCCGCCAGCCCTGATCGGCAAAGAAGTGCAAATCCCGCGACAGCGCCTGCGGGTTGCAGGACACATAAATCACCGCCGGCACGGCTGAACGCGCCAACAAGCCCGCCTGTTCCTCGGCCCCTGCAAAGGGCGGGTCCAGCACTACAGCGGCGAAAGGCGCCAATTCCGCAACAGTCAGCGGCTGGCGCACCAGGTCCCGCCGCGTCCCCGCCAAGGGTAGCCCGGCCTTAGCGGCAGCATTGGCGAGTGCAGCCACCGCCGCGCCATCCGATTCGAAGGCCGTCACCCTGCCCCGCCGCGCCAAGGCCAGGCTGAGCGTGCCAAAGCCCGCATGCAGATCAGCAATGCGCCCGCGCCCGGCCAGCTTGGCGGGCAGGCCGGCCAGCATGGAAGCGATGATGGCCTGCTCGCCCTCCGGGCTCGCTTGCAGGAAGGCGCCGGGGGCTGGCGTGACCGCAACGCCACTCAGTGCGATACTCACCGGCCCAAGCTGGGCGGCGATTTCCGGCACGCCATTGCCTCGCGCCCAGGCGATGCGCGGCAGGCCATGGGCAGCGGCAAACCCCGCCAGCAGCGCCCGCCCCGCCG
This sequence comes from Roseomonas sp., assembly GCA_044373565.1. Taxonomy (GTDB): domain Bacteria; phylum Pseudomonadota; class Alphaproteobacteria; order Acetobacterales; family Acetobacteraceae; genus Neoroseomonas. The sequence goes on along the minus strand of JBILPX010000143.1, from coordinate 6,407 downwards.
CATCCAGCGTGCCATCGGTGCGCAACAACAGATCAGGCCCGGTATCGAGCAGGTTCAGCACCGCCGAGCCATCGCGCTTCAGCGCCGGCAGGCGCGGCAGCAGATCGCGCAGCGGCTTCAGCACCGCCACCAGGCGCGGATGCAGCACCGGGCAGGCGGCGATATCGAGAATGGCCGCACTGCCCGCCGCGTGAAAGCCAAGCCGGAGCCCGTCCGTCCCACGCCGTATGGCGAAATCAGCGCGCCGGCGGGCGCCAGGCGGCGTGGTGATGGTCTCAGTAACCGGAGCTTCGGGAAAACCGCCACGTGCCAAAGCCACCCGCAGCCGCTCTCGCTTCCAGGCGGCTTGGGGGGTAGGCGCCCAATGTTGCAGGGCGCAACCGCCGCAGCCTTCCAGAAAATGCGTGCAAGCAGGCGCGATGCGATCAAGACTTGGGTTTAGGATTTCATGGATCGTGGCCAGCGCACCATCGCCACGCTTGCCATTGATTTCGACGTGCAGCCTTTCGCCTGGCAGCCCCTGCGGCACATAAACCGGGCCGGGGGCGATACCATCGCCACCCGCGCCCATACGCTCAATCAGGACTTCCATGGCTGGAACTTCGGCTGATCAGCCGAAGGCGTTCAACCCGGTCTGAGCCCGGCCCAGGATCAGCGCATGCACATCATGCGTGCCTTCGTAAGTATTGACCGTCTCAAGGTTCATCACGTGCCGGATCACATGATACTCATCCACAATGCCATTGCCGCCATGCATGTCGCGCGCAACGCGGGCAATGTCCAAAGCCTTGCCGCAATTATTGCGCTTGACCAGGCTGATCATCTCGGGCGCGGCCTTGTGTTCATCAAACAGCCGGCCAACGCGCAGCACCGCATGCAGGCCAAGCGTGATTTCGGTTTGCATGTCAGCGAGCTTCTTCTGCACCAACTGTGTGGCCGCCAGAGGCTTGCCGAACATGATGCGGTTCAGCGTGTAATCCCGCGCCGCATGCCAGCAGAATTCCGCCGCCCCCATGGCGCCCCAGGCAATGCCATAGCGCGCGCGATTGAGGCAGGAGAAAGGCCCCGCCAGCGAACGCACGCCCGGCAGGCGGTTTTCCTCGGGGACGAAAACCTCATCCATCATGATCATGCCGGTGACGGAAGCGCGCAGGCTGAACTTGCCTTCGATTTTCGGCGTGGTCAGGCCCTTCATGCCGCGATCCAGCAAAAAGCCGCGCAGAATGCCCTCATCATCCTTGGCCCAAACCAGGCAGACATCAGCGATGGGTGAATTGGAAATCCAGGTTTTGGAACCCGAAAGCTTCCAGCCGCCATCCACCTTGGTCGCGCGGGTGCGCATGGAAGAAGGATCAGACCCGGCATCGGGTTCGGTCAGGCCAAAGCAGCCCACCCATTCACCGGTGCGGAGCTTCGGCAGATATTTTTGCTTCTGTTCTTCGGACCCATAGGCATGGATCGGGAACATCACGAGCGATGATTGCACACTAAACGCGCTGCGATAGCCAGAATCGACACGCTCCACTTCGCGCGCCATCAGGCCATAGGCAACATAGGAAACGCCGGCGCAGCCATAGCCATCCAGCGTCGCACCCAGAAAACCCATTTCGCCGAATTCATTCATGATCTCGCGATCGAAGCGCTCATGCCGATTGGCTTCCAGCACGCGCGGCATCAGGCGTTCCTGGCAGAATTGCCGGGCGCTATCGCGGATCATGCGCTCTTCTTCCGTCAGCACTTCTTCAAGCAGCAGTGGGTCTTCCCAAGTGAAGGGCGCGATGGAGGTCTTCTTCGGCGGGCTCACGACATTCATGCTTCTATCCTCAACTCAAGCGTCGTCTTTGGCATCAAAATGGAGTTTGCCTACGCGCCCAGCAAGCCGGGTGCATCAGGCGGCGTCAACCTCTGGCGCATCCTCCGCCGCGGCCGGCGCGGCGGCGCGGCGGGGGCGGGGAATGGGAATCAGCATGAAGGCCGGCACCTGATCGCCAAAGCCCTGCACGGGCGGGCCCAGATCATCGCGCCGGTCGCGGTTGCGATAATCCCGATCCTGACGCGGTGCTTCGCGGTCCCGGGGCGGCAGGTCACGCATGGCGGCTTCGCGCAGCGCAGCTTCGCTCGGTTGCGCATCGCGGTCCCGGCGCGGGGCACGATCCCGGCGCAGAGCCTCGCGGCCCTCCGGGGCTTCGGCGCGCGGGCGGCGTTCCGGGCGGTCACGTCGGGCGGTCGCCTCGGCCGCTACTTCTTGCGGCGCTTCGGCGGGTGGGGCGCCGTCTGACGCATCGCGGCGGGGGCGTTCAGGCCGGCCACGCGCGGCATCACGACGATCCGGCCGACGCGCCGGGCCGCCACGGCCGCGGCCACGCTTGGTGGAGGTCAGCGCTTCCTGAATTTCGGCTTCCGTCACCGGCTCAAGCCCCTCGATATCCACAAGCGGGATGGCTTTGCCGGTCAGTTTTTCGATGGCGGTGACACTTTTCGCGTCATCTGCCGTTGCAATCATGTAGGCGCGCCCCTCACGCCCCGCGCGGCCGGTGCGGCCAATGCGATGCACGTAATCTTCCGAATGGAAGGGCACATCGAAATTGAACACATGAGACAAACCCCCGATATCAAGCCCACGCGCAGCGACATCGGAACAGACCAAAAGCTGCAATTCATCCGCCTTGAAGGCATTGAGTGTCGCGAAGCGCTGGGATTGATCCATATCGCCATGCAGCGCGCCCACGCTGAAGCCGTGCTTCTTGAGCGATTTATAAAGGATATCCACTTCAATCTTGCGATTGCAGAAGATCAGCGCATTGCTGACCTGTTCGCGCCGGATCAACCGGCGCAATGCCTCACGTTTGTCAAAAGGCTGCACGTAAGCAAGGCCTGTCGTGATGGTGGTAGCGACCGAAGCCGGCCGGGACACCGTGATTTCCTTTGGATTGGAAAGGAAGGCATCGGCCAGGCGGCGGATTTCTGGCGCCATGGTGGCGCTGAAGAACAGCGTCTGGCGGATCGGCGGCAGCATGGAGACAATACGCTCCACATCCGGAATGAAGCCCATATCGAGCATCCGGTCCGCTTCATCAATCACCAGCACCTTGCAATCGGCCAGCAGCACACGGCCACGATCAAACAAATCAAGCAGGCGACCGGGGGTCGCGATCAGCACATCCACGCCTTTTTCAAGCACATCGCGCTGGTCATTCATGCTTTCGCCACCAATCAGCAGCGCGTGGTTAAGCTTGAGGTATTTGCCGTATTTTTCGAAGTTTTCTGCGACCTGCAACGCCAATTCGCGGGTTGGTTCCAGGATCAGGCTGCGCGGCATGCGCGCCTTGGCGCGCGACCCAGTCAGGATATCCAGCATGGGTAGCACGAAGGATGCGGTCTTGCCCGTGCCGGTTTGCGCGCAGCCCAGCACATCGCGCCCCATCAGCACCTGCGGGATCGCTTGTTCCTGAATGGGGGTGGGGTGGAGATAGCCTGATTCCGTCACCGCCTTCACGATTTCTTCCGAAAGGCCGATAGAATCGAAAGTGTTGCGGTCTTCCTCGAAGGCCGGTGCGGCTTCGGGCGCGGTTTCGGGAGCGGTTTCTTCCACCGCGGGGGCGGGCTCAGCCGGCGTGGTTTCTTCCACCGCGGGGGCGGCCTCGACCGGAGCGGCTTCCGGTATTTCGGGCGGCACGGGCAGGGTTTGAGGGTCGGCTTGGACAGCCTCGGCGCCGGTCACTTCAGTATTTTCGTTCAACTTCAATCGCTTTCTAGGCCCGCGCTATGAGCGCTTGGCGGTGGGTGCGGGAAAGGCCGAGCCCCAGCGGGGCGCGCATGCCGGGGCCGGCGGATCCGGCCCGCCTTACCGCGAGCACTTTCCCTATGCGCCGAAGCGGCGCGAGAATCAAGGATTTCCGTCCCCTTGCGCGGGGCTGACCTGGACGGTCGCTCCGGTGCGGGGATAAACTTGGGTCTATGGCTCAGAACGAAACCCTATTGCTGCTGCCCGGCATGCTCTGCGACGCGCGGCTGTGGCGAGACCAGATCGAAGCCTTCACTGCCTCCCACCGCGTGGTAGTGGCCTGCCTGACGGGGTATGACAGCATCGCGGCCATGGCGGAAGCCGCGCTTTCTGGGCTAAGCGGGAAGCTTGCCGTGGCTGGGCTTTCCATGGGCGGGCATGTGGCCCTGGAAATTGCCCGCCGCGCGCCGGGGCAGGTCCAGCGCCTCGCGCTCTTCGACAATTCAGCCAGGGCGGATACGCCAGAGCAGTCCGAACATCGGCGCGGTCTGCTCACCCTTGCCCAGACCGGACAGTTTCGCGGCGTTACACCGCGCCTGCTGCCCATGCTCGTACATCCTTCGCGCCTTGATAGCCCCCTGGCCGCTGAGGTGATGGCCATGGCGGAACGCGTCGGGCGAAATGCCTTTCTCCGCCAGCAAACCGCGCTTACCGGGCGCATTGATTCAAGGCCCCATCTGCCGGCGATCCGCGCCAAAACGCTGGTCGCGGTGGGGGAGGATGATCTAATGACGCCGCCCTACCTTGCCGAGGAAATGGCCGCCGCGATTCCCGGCGCGCGCTTGGTCCGCTTCGCCGGTTCCGGCCATTTGCCGAGCATGGAAGTGCCGGAAGCGGTGAATGCGGCGATGGCGGAATGGTTGGCCGACTGAAAGGAAAGGCGCCCTCGGCGACCAATGCAGCAACTGCGCGGCGGACTGGCGGTTCTGTCAAGGCTGAGCGGCAAGTTGGAAAATCACTTCGCCGCCGCGAAAGCCATCGCGAATGCGTAGCCGCGTCTGGCCCACCTGAGGGTTATCGTTGCGCGGCACACCACCAAGACCAAATAGGCTGAGAACGGCAGTACGGCGTTCATCTGGGTTTGCATTCGGTTCCGCGATATCCATGATCACATGACTCAAGCCTGAGACCATGGCCATGGGCGTGCTGCCTGTGTAGGGAATGGCTACTTCTCGTACCGAAGCCGGGTTATCAGTGCCTCGCAGTTTTAAGCCAAGGTTGCCGATATTGGCATCGCAATTCAGCGATCTGCCAGCCACGCACATCACGGAACCTATGTTCAAGCGCAGATTGCGCTTGGAGGCTGCCGCGTTGAATGCGTCCGTGAACGCTCCGGTATCGGCACCCCAGATCGTTTTGGCCGTTTGCGCCATGGCGCGGGTCGGCGCCAGAAGCGAAAGTGCAATTAGGCACCAAAGGACAGCGCGGTACACCGTTGTTCCTCCGTTAAAACGCCATCTTGTTATCATCTGTCTCGGCCACAGGGCGCAAGCATTTCGTCTCTAAAAAAACGCATCTTGCCCGCGAAGGCCGAAATCCATTTGTTGAGCAGCATGGTCACAAAAAAAGCGCGGCCCTTTCGGCGCCGCGCCTTTTCATGACTGCACCCTACCTCAGGCCGCTTTCGCCATCCCGCGCAGCACGTAATGCAGGATGCCGCCATTCTTGTAGTATTCCACCTCATCGGCGGTATCCACGCGGCACAGCACCTGGGTTTTTACCTGTGACCCATCGGCGCGGGTGATGACAACATCCATCATCATGCGTGGCGAAAGCTTCTCCACGCCCAGAATGTCAATCATCTCATCGCCCGTCAGGCCAAGGCTCTGGCGGCTTTCGCCTTCCTTGAAGACCAACGGCAGCACGCCCATGCCGACCAAGTTTGAACGATGGATACGCTCAAAGCTTTCAGCAATCACGGCCTTGATGCCAAGCAGGTAAGTACCCTTCGCTGCCCAGTCGCGCGAAGACCCGGTGCCATATTCCTTGCCGCCAATCACCACCAGCGGCACGCCTTCATTCTTGTAGCGCATCGCGGTGGTGTAGATCGGCGCCACATCGCCCGAAGGATAATGTTTGGAAATGCCGCCTTCCACGCCGGGCACCATTTCGTTCCGGATACGCGGATTGGCGAAGGTGCCGCGCATCATCACCTGATGGTTGCCGCGCCGCGCGCCATAGCTGTTGAAATCCGCCTGACGCACCTGGTGTTCCAGCAGATATTCACCGGCCGGCGACGCCTTCCGGATATTCCCCGCCGGCGAAATATGGTCGGTCGTGATGGAATCCGCGAGCTGCGCCAGGATGCGGGCACCCTTCACATCGCCAACAGGCTTCGGTTCGGCGGTCATACCTTCGAAGTAAGGCGGGTTCTGCACATAGGTGCTGCCCGAATTCCAGCGATAGGTGTCGCTTCCCGCTTCGACGCGAATGGCCTGCCATTGCGCCGGGCCCTTGAAGACATCGCCATAGCGTTCCTGGAACATCTCACGCGTCACAGCGGCATGAACCGTATCATTCACTTCCTGCTGTGTTGGCCAGATATCCTTCAGGTAAACCGGCTGGCCATCGCGGCCGGTGCCGATCGGCTCCTTCGCAAAATCCTTGCGGATGGTGCCGGCCA
>JBILPX010000142.1:0-7759 GCA_044373565.1 Roseomonas sp. | reverse complement strand
AGCGCGAATTCTATCGCTGGCTAAACGATAATCTGCGCTACCCGCGCGATGCGGCGGATTTCGGTGAACAGGGCCTGGTGGGTGTGCGCATATTCACAGCACCTGATGGGACAGTGCGGCGCGTGGAACTGCGCACAGCATCGCGCTCCATCATCCTAAACCACTATTCGCAATCCATCTTTCGCGGCGCAAAGCTGCCCGCCTTCAAGCGCCCGACTTCAAATGAAATCGAGATTGACCTGCGTATTCGCTATAATTTGATCAGGCGCTGATTAGGCGTGGCCGACTTGGCCATAGCCCTCATCATGCGTGGTGCGCACCAAAGCGGCAAAAAGCCGGAGCGCATCAGGGCCGCCACGATCGCGCAAAGCGCCATCTTCCATTTCGGCGGCAAGCATTTCGGCATGTTCGGCCAGGGTATCGGCGGCGCGGCGCATGGCTTCACGGGAAAGCACAAGCTGAATTTCGTCCGGAAGCATCTTCCAATCGGCGGGCTGCATGGTTTTAGTCCATTCGCACAGCCGTTTTGGCAAGGTCGGGGCGTGATAAGCGCCGTAGGCTTTATGTAACCCGTGAAAGTTAATAAGAAGTAAGCGAAAGGGTAAACATGGAAAGTTTATTTGTAATTAGAGCATTTTCAAGCCAAGTGAAATCACTTGGCGGCTCGGAAAATGCGATGAAACAAAGGTTTAGAGCGTACTCCGTGAACAAATGTGAACGGGAACCGTTCTAAGCGGCGGGGTGACGCCGCCCCCCTGCCGCCGCGCCGACCTCCCTATCAGGTGAAGGTCAAGGCAACCTTACCCAGAGTATCGAATTCCACCAGCACATCGCAGGGGCCATCCAGCCAGATCGGCGGCGTGACGGACCCCAGGAACACTACTTGCCCCGCCTTCAGCCCGCCAAATTCACGGGCGCAATCAGAACCCGCAAGCCAGGCCAGTGCTTCCATCGGGTGGCCGAGCAGGTCAGCGCCCACGCCTTCCCCCCTCACCGTGCCTGCCACCGTCATCCACCCGCGAGTGGCACCCAGATCAAGCGCGCGCCAATTCGGCGTGGGCGCGCCCAGCACGCCGGCAGCGTGGAAGACCTGGTCCGCAATCAGGCTTGGCGTGCCAAGCGCCGCCAAATCACCATAGCGCTTTTCGACAATCTCGATCGCCGGGAAAACCTCGGCCACCGCGGCGGCGACGCTTTCGCGCGTATGGGCGCCATGGGGCAAATCCTGGCCGAGCCGCAGCCCCACTTCGCATTCCACGCCCGGGTTCAGGAAATCGGCAAAGCGTACGCTTGCGGGGGTAGAACGCAGCCCCTCCTTCGGCACAAAACCACCAGCCGGGCCGGTCAGGCCCAGGATAGTCTGCATTTGCTTGGTGGTGGCGCCAATCTTGAAGCCGGCTGGCGGCACGGCGCCAAGCTTGGTCGCCACCTGAAATTGCAGCTTATAGGCTTCTGCCGGTGTCGCAGGTGCGGCGTCACCCAAAGGTGCTAGAAGCTGCTTCGCGCGGCGTGTGGCGAGGATGTGTTCGGCGATGTCTTGGCTCATGTGAAGCCTCCCGTTTTTTGATCAGCGCGGTCCCTGGGCGCGGCCAGGTGTCCATACCGCGTCAGGCTTGGCCCAAAGCGCGGTATCGCGCAATTCCCGCGCCAGCCCCGCTGCCATGGCTTCGAAAATCGCCTTGCCCTTTTCTGGCGTGGCCGCGCGGGCATCACCAAGCACGCCCGTGACCGGCGCCCGCTCAGCAAAAGACCAGAAGCGCATCAAGGCCTGGCCAGAGGCATCGAAATTCCCAGGTGAGACGGAATTGGCAATCTGATCCATCCGCACCTGGGAAGGATCAAGATGCAGCCAGAGGCTGGTTTCGCCTTCGCAGGCGTGTTGGATGCCAGGCTGCGCCGTGAGTGCCGCAGCAATTTCCTTGGGCGCCACTTTGGTGATGGAGGTGGTCAGCACTGGCACGCCGAATTCATGCGCCATTTCGCGTGATGCCACGGCCAAAGGTTCAGCATTCCCGCCATGGGAATTGAACAGCACCAGCCGCGAAAACCCATCCGCCAGCAAGGAACGCATCACGCAACGCAGCACGCCGGCGAAGGTGGCGTAATCCAGGCTGATCGTGCCGCCAAAGGGGAAGTGATGCTCAGACAAGCCCGTCCACATGGGCGGCAGCACCACAGCCGGCAGATCGGCGCATAGCTCGGCAGCGCGGATGGCCACCGAATGGCCGATGAAACTATCGGTCCACACCGGCAAATGCGGGCCGTGCTGTTCCAGCGCGGCCACGGGCAGGATCACCACGGCATTGCGTTCCGCCAGCGCGCGCAATTCCGGCGCAGTCATGCGTTCCCAGCGCGTTTCGGTCATTGGTTCAGCCCCTGCCCATGGCATAGAATTCGTCATTCGGTCGCAGATTGGTCACATTCGCCAAGCGGTTCGACATGCCGAAGAAGGCCGCGATGGCGGCGATGTCCCAGATGGCTTCGTCCTCAAAGCCGGCTGCGCGCAGGGCTTCATAATCCGAATCATTCACCTCATTCGCGCGATCAGTCACTTTCAGCGCGAATTCCAGCATGGCCTTCTGCTTGGCCGAGAGATCGGCCTTCCGCCAATTGGCGGCGATCTGGTCCGCGATCAGCGCATTCTTGGCGCGGATGCGCAGAATGGCGCCATGCGCCACCACGCAATATTGGCATTGATTGCGGGATGATACCGCAACCACAATCATTTCGCGTTCCGCCTTGGAAATCCCTTCAGATTTATCCATGAGCGTATCGTGATAGGCCATGAAGGCGCGGAATTCCGCTGGGCGATGGGCCAGCATCAGAAAGACATTCGGTACAAAACCCGATTTTTCCTGAACGGTCAGGATGCGGGCGCGGATATCTTCCGGCAGGGTGGCGATATCGGGGATGGGGGTGCGGGCGATGGCGGGCTTGGTCATGTCTGGCCTGTCCTAGCATGGCGTGATCCACCTCAGCAGATCACGCCTTTACGGGTTTTGAAAGCCTGACCAGTAGCCAGCCCAGCAGCTCCGCAGACCAACCCCTTCAATTATCCATCTTCAACGCGGCGATGAAGGCGCTTTGCGGGATTTCCACCTTGCCGAATTGCCGCATGCGCTTCTTGCCTTCCTTTTGCTTGTCCAGAAGTTTGCGCTTACGAGATATGTCGCCGCCATAACACTTCGCCGTCACATCTTTTGACAGGGCAGAAATGGTCTCACGCGCAATCACGCGCCCGCCAATCGCTGCCTGGATGGGGATTTTGAACAATTGGCGCGGGATCAATTCCTTCAGCTTTTCGCAAATCTGCCGCCCGCGCCGTTCCGCCTGGGCGCGATGCGCCATGAAGGAAAGCGCATCCACCGGTTCGTTATTCACCAGGATGGAAATCTTCACCAGATCGCCTTCCTCGTAGCCATCCATCTGGTAATCGAAGGAAGCATAACCGCGCGATACTGATTTCAGGCGATCATAGAAATCAAACACCACTTCATTCAGCGGTATCCGATAGATCAGCATGGCGCGGGCGCCGACATAGGTCAGTTCCACCTGCTGCCCGCGGCGTTCATTACACAGCGCCAAAACAGAACCAAGGTAATCATCGGGCAACATGATCGTTGCCTTGATCCAGGGTTCGTCGATACGATCCAGCACGCTGCCATCGGGCATATCGGCCGGATTGTGCAATTCGAACATTTCGCCATTCGTCTGATGGATTTTGTACACAACCGAAGGGGCGGTCGCGATCAGGTCCAGATCGAATTCGCGCGATAGTCTTTCCTGCACGATTTCCAGATGCAAAAGCCCCAGAAAGCCGCAGCGAAAACCAAAGCCAAGGGCAGCGCTGGTTTCGGGTTCGTAATGGAAAGACGAGTCATTTAAGCGCAACCTGCCAAGCGATTCACGCAGTTTTTCGAAATCATCCGCATCCACCGGGTAAAGCCCACACCACACCACGGGGATGGAGGGTTTAAATCCAGCCAAAGCCTCGAACGCCGGATTACGATCATCCGTGATGGTATCGCCAACATTGGTATCGGCCACGGTTTTGATCGCAGCCGTCAGATAGCCCATTTCACCCGGGCCAAGGCTTTCCATCGGCTCCAGCTTCGGGTTGAAGACGCCCACTTGTTCAATGGTATGGACAGAACCGGATGACATCATGCGAATGCGCTGGCCCTTGCGCAAATGGCCATCCTTCACGCGCACCAGAATGATCACGCCCAAATAGGCATCATACCAGCTATCAACCAGCAGCGCCTTGGTGGTGGCGGATGCATTGCCTGTGGGCGGTGGCAGGCGCGTGACAATGGCTTCCAGCACGCCTTCAATATTCAGCCCCGTCTTGGCGCTGATCATCACGGCGTCGGATGCATCAAGCCCGATCACATCTTCAATCTGCTGCTTCACACGATCGGTTTCAGCCGCAGGCAGATCAATCTTGTTCAGCACCGGCACAATCTCATGCCCCGCATCAATCGCCTGATAGACATTGGCCAGTGTTTGCGCCTCAACCCCCTGGGACGCATCCACCACCAAAAGCGAACCCTCACAAGCGGCGAGCGACCGGCTGACTTCATAGGCGAAGTCCACATGGCCGGGCGTGTCCATCAGGTTCAGCACATAGGTTTTGCCATCCTTGGCGGGATAGGTCAGGCGGACGGTCTGCGCTTTGATGGTGATGCCGCGCTCGCGCTCCAGTTCCATATTATCCAGGACCTGTTCCTTCATTTCGCGCGCGGAAAGCGCGCCGGTCTGCTGGATCAGCCGGTCAGCAAGCGTGGATTTCCCATGATCAATATGGGCGATGATCGAGAAATTGCGGATCAGCGAAAGCGGCGTGTCAGTCATGATGGTCCCGGGGGGTGCGGGCGCGGAGTAGCGCCTTGCATTTCTAGGGCGGAGATAAGGCAGCAGGGCCGGAAGTCAAACGCCCGTCTTAGCGCGGGCGGGACAAAAGGGGCGCCAACCGCCACATCGCAATGGCCCCAAGCAGCGGCCCGATGCCCAGCAGCGCAAAACCCGCCGACATTCCCAGCATTTCCATGGCCCTGGGCAAGGCCCAGATCGTCCCCGCCGTAAGCAAAAAGCCGAGCGCGGTCTGCACCGTCAGCATGGTGCCGACGTAATCGGGTGGCGAAAGGCTGACGATGCAGGCGGAAAACTGCGCGGAATCGGCCACCACGGTCAGGCCCCAGATGAAGGCGATGCCAAGCGCCAGGATGGGCCAGGCGCTGGCTGGGCCGATAAGCAGGGCACAAGAACCCGAAGCCAGCATGCAGGCCCCGGCCACCTTGGCCCGATTCCAGCGATCCGCGGCCAGCCCCGCCAGGATGCAGCCCAAGGCGCCAGCCGCCACCACCGCGAAAACCCAGGGGCCAATGGCGGGGCTTTCCAGCACGGCTGCCAGGAACACCCCAATCCAGGCCCACATGGCATAGAGTTCCCACATATGGCCAAGATAGCCAAGATTGGCTAAGCGCAGCCCCTTATTGCGCCAGGCTTCCAGCATCTGCGCCGGGCGAAAGGGTGGCCGGGCGCCAAGCAAAGGCCCCGGCTGAAAGCCCAGGATCAGCAACCCCCCAAGCCCCGCCAGCACCCCTGCCCCGGCATAGGCCACGCGCCAATCCAAGGCCCCGACCAAAGACGGCAGCGCATGGGGAAGCGCCGAACCCAGCGTCACCGCGCCCACCACCAGCCCGATGAGCAGGCCCAAATCCCCCTTAGCCCAGGAAGCGGCGAGCTTCATGCCAACCGGATAAACCCCGGCCATGGCCGCACCCGCCATGAAGCGCAGCAGCAGCGCCAGATCGCCCGCAGGCGCCACCAGGGTTTGCGCCAGCGTCGCTGCCGCCGCCAAGGCAGCGCAGCCCAAAAACAACCAACGCGCCGGCCAACGATCGGCAAGGGAGAAAACCGCACTCACCAACGTGCCAAAGACAAAGCCCAATTGCACACAGGCGGTTAGCCAGGCGGCGCGGCTTGGTGAGATCAACCCTTCCGTCAGCAGCGCCGGCACGGCAGCGGTGCCGGCGAACCAGACGGAAAGCGTCAGCACAAGCGCCCCCACCAACAGCGCCATATTGCGGTGCTTGCTGGTGGGTAGCGCCGTCATGCGCGCAACACGGCGCCGGTTGCTTTACTGACCGCTGCGACAATCTTCTCCGCTACGGCTTCGATTTGCGCGTCGGTCAGCGTGGCCTCACGCGGCTGGAGGGTCACCTGCAAAGCCAAGCTTACCTTACCTTCCGGCAGCTTGTCCCCCGCATAGCGGTCAAACAGCGCGACATCGGTGATCAGCATGCGTTCCGCCCCGCGTGCGGCACGGAGCAGCGCTTCAGCAGCGACGCCTTCATCCACCAGGAAGGCGAAATCGCGCCGCAGTGGCTGGAAGGAAGGAAGATCGGGGGCCCCCTTCTTGCGGCGCTTGGGTTCCGGGATGGCATCCAGAAATACCTCGAACGCCACGGCAGGACCGGGCAGGTCGAGTGCGGCCAGCACGCGCGGATGCACTTCGCCAAAGCTCGCCAGAACCGTTTTGGGGCCTTGGCGCACCAGCCCAGACCGGCCCGGATGATAAAAGCCTGGCGCATCGGCGGTGACGGAAAGCGCAGCCGCCGGCACGCCAAGCGCGGCCAGCACGGCCATGGCATCGCCCTTGGCATCCAAGGCATCAACACCACGCGCGGCTTCCGCCCAATGGCGCGGCGTGGCGCCATGGCGCACCCCGGCAGCGACCGCCATTTGGCCTGCTGGGGTCACATCACGATAGGCAGCGCCGATTTCACAAAGCGCCACATCGGCAAAACCGCGCGCCGCATTGCGCCCCGCCGCCAGCAGCAACGATGCCACCGGCGTTGGGCGCATCTGGTCGAGGTCTTCCGCAATGGGGTTCTCCAGTCGGAGCGCCGCGGGTGTTTCTCCGAATAGCGCGGCGGTTTTGGATTCCATAAAGGCGAAGGTCACCGCTTCCTGCATGCCGCGCGTCGCCAGCACGCGCCGCGCCAGCGATGCCCGCGCCTGCTTCGCCGTAAAAGCGGGCGGCGGGATAATGCCGCTGACCGGCAGTGATACGGGCGTGATGGTATTCAGCCCGCGAATGCGCAGCACTTCTTCAAGCAAATCGCATTCGGGTTCTATTTCGGCGCAACCTTCGGCAGCGGCCTTGGCGCGTTCCGGTGACAATTCAGGCGCCTGAGCCAAGGCGCCCTTGCCCGCCACATCATTGCGCCAGCTTGGCACATTCACCGTCACGCGCGCCGCATCCCGCGCCGCCACGGTGAAGCCCAGGCTTTGCAGGATCTCAACCGCGCGATCCGGCGCCACATCATCGCCGCCATAACTCGCCAGCCGTTCAAAGCGAAGGCTGGCTTGGCGCTGCCAGGCGGGTTCTGGCCCGGCGCCGACCACTTCGCTGGCCTCACCGCCGCAAATCTCCATCATCGCTTGCGTAGCGAGGTCGAGCGCCAAGCGCGGCAAAGCCTGATCCACCCCGCGTTCGAAGCGGGCGCGTGCATCGGTGCGCACTTCATGCCGACGGCCCGAAAGCGCGATGCGCACGGGATCAAAAATCGCACATTCGATGAAGCATTCGGTGGTGGCTTCATCACAGCCCGTCGCTTCGCCACCGATGATGCCGCCAAGCGCTTCCGGCCCGGCCTCATCGGCGATGATGCCATCTTCCGAGGTCAATTCATAAGTCTTGCCATTCAGCGCCAGCAGGCTCTCGCCTTCATGCGCCATGCGCATGGTAAGC
>JBILPX010000141.1:0-7778 GCA_044373565.1 Roseomonas sp. | reverse complement strand
TTCAGCACATCATTGGGCCCGAGGATGGAGGCCGTCACCTGAATGCCGCCCGTGCCCCAACCATAAGGCAGCGGCATTTCGCGCGCACCGAAGGGAATTTGGTGTCCAGGGATCGCGACGGCCTTCAGGATGGCGCGGCGGATCATGCGCTTTGTCGCCTCATCCAGATAGGCGAAATTATAGCCGGCTTCGGTCATTCCGCGGCCTCCCGCAATTCGGCTTCGGCGGCGCGGCGAATGGTGCGCAGGTTTTCCAATTCGCTTTGGAAATCAACGTAATGCGGCAGTTTCAGGTGCTCCACAAAGCCGGTCGCTTCGATATTGTCTGAGTGATACAAAACGAATTCTTCCTGCTGGGCTGGGGCATCTGCTTCTTCGCCCAATTCACGCGCCCGCAGACCGCGATCTACCAATGCCATGGACATGGCTCGCCTTTCGCCATGGCCAAAAACCAAACCATAGCCGCGGGTAAATTGCGCGGGTTCCGTGCGGCTGCCCTTGAATTGATTGACCATCTGGCATTCGGTGATGCCGATATCGCCGATATCAATGGCAAAGCCCAATTCGGGCGGCATGATTTCAACACCGATATGACCAACACGGATTTCTCCCACGAAGGGATGCGCATTGCCATAGCCGCGCTGCGTGGAATAACCGAGTGCGAGCAAAAACCCTTCATCGCCGCGCGCCAGATTTTGTAGCCGCACCGGGCGTGACGCAGGGAAGCTGAGCGGTTCGCGCGTCAGGTCGCCAGGTTCTGATTCGCTGAGCGCTTCGCGCTGCATCAGCCCCTCACGCGCCAGGATCTCAGTGACGCGCGGGGTTTCAGCCAGATCAGCTTGGGCTTCCGGCGTTGCGGGCGCTTCCCGCCCTTCAGCGGCCAGGGCAAAATCCAGCAGGCGATGCGTATAATCAAAGGTCGGTCCCAGCACCTGCCCACCCGGCAAATCCTTATACGTCGCACTGATGCGCCGGCGCAGCCGCATGCGGCTAGTTTCAAGCGGGGCCGAGGCACCAAAGCGCGGCAACGTAGTACGATAGGCGCGCAGCAGAAACGCCGCTTCGATCAGATCGCCCTTCGCCTGCTTGATCGCGAGTGCCGCCAGAAAGCGATCATGGCAGGAACCTTCCGCCATGACGCGATCAACGGCTAGTGCCATTTGCTGTTCAATCTGCGCCACACTGAGTTCCGGAAGGCCGGTATCACCGCGACGCGTTTCATCCAACCAGGCATGGGCGGCGCTGATCGCCTTCTCGCCGCCTTTAACTGCGACATACATGATCAGCCCTCCGCTATCGTGACGCTGCGCGGCAAGGCCGCGATGCTATCGCCGGCGCACAGCAGTACATCAACACCGCGTGGAAAAAGCGCCTGGTTGCGCGCCCAGGCGGCGGTGAAATCAGCGGGCGCGCCAAGCACGCGCAGGCGATGTTCGTGCTGAATGCCGGGCCCCGTCAGGCGCCAGCCATCGCCCGCAACTAACCCAGCCACTTGCAGGATCAGCGTGGCGCCAAGCTGCGGGTCTTCATCCGTGCCGATATCAAGCGATTCAAGCGATGGTGCCGCGCCGCAAGCGAGTGCGAAACGTGCCGCGCCGATCTCCGGCGTGATGGGCGCACCGCAATGAAAGCGCAGCCATTCGGCAACGGCCTCACCCGCATCCAGCCAAAGCGGCGTATCTGCGTCAGCCAGGCTCAACAGCGTTGCGGCGGCGGCGGTGCAAAGCGGCGCGGGCGGGGTGATGCGCGCTTCAATGCGCTGGATACGGCCAGGGCGGCTCATGGCTTCCAGAATGGCGCGGAAGCTTGCTTGCGCATCTAATACAGGGTCGGCGAAGCCGGGGCTCAGATGGGTCATCGCATGGTCGCCATGGTGAAGAAATCCACGCGCGTGGCAGCGGCTTTGCGGGCCTCGGCAGCACGCGCTTCCTGTTGCGCGGCGGCGAGCGGCTCGACCACTGCGTGCATGCAAGCCTGATGCAACGCGCTGTCCTGCAAGGCAGCGTCCAGCAGCGCGGCCAGCCTTGCCTTGGCATGGTCTCGCCCCGCGATATAGGCATGGCCGATATGCGACCCAAGACGCACTGCACAGCGCGTCACGGTCATTTCGCCAAGGTTGAAGGCTTCGCCATCCCCGCCCGCGCGGCCACGCACCATCACAAGGCCGGTTTCAGGGGCGCGCAGCGTCTCCGGTTCCGGAAAGGGCGGCAGGGTGGCGAGCCTTTCGGCGAGGTCCTCGGCCGAGGCTCGCGCCAGGGTCGCCATCCAATGTTGCCGAGCGACGTGGGGGGAGGGGGTTTCTATCTGGGTCATTTTTCTTGTCTAGACGTATAGACAGGCTGCCCACCCTAGTGCAATACGGATATGTCATGGATTTGCGCGGTCATGGTTGAAACTTTAATGACAAACCCTGTTTTGGCACGCGGCGCCGGTGTTGCGCTGTGGCGCCAGATCGCCATTGCGGTGGAGGCAGATATCTCCGCGGGCAAACGCCAGCCGGGGGAAAGACTGCCTACTGAAGCGGTGCTGACTGAGCGTTTCGCCGTCAATCGCCATACCGTCAGGCGCGCCCTGGAAGAATTGGAAGCGCGCGGCATTATTCGCGTGGAACAGGGCCGCGGCGCCTTTGTGGCGGAAGATGTGCTGGATTACCCGCTTGGGCCGCGCACGCGTTTTTCTGAGACGATTCGCCGGCAGAATCGCGAAGCGGCGGGGCGCGTTTTGCATATCGCGGAAGTCGCCGCAGAGGCCCAGGTGGCGGCTGGCTTGCGCATCCGGCGTGGGCGCCCGGTATTGCGCGTGGCGCGGCTTGGCCTTGCCAGTGGCAGGCCGCTGGTTCTGGGGCTGCATCATTTTCCGCTGCCGCGCTTTGCCGGGCTTGCCGAATCTCTGGCGCTTCAAGCTTCCATCACGGTTGCTTTGGCTGCATGCGGCGTGCCGGATTATCGGCGCCAATCCACGCGCATCACGGCGCGGTTGCCCAGCCCTGAAGAAGCGAAGCATTTGATGCAAAGCCGTTCTCGGCCCGTGATTGTTGCGGAAGCCCTGAATACCGATCCTGACGGCGTGCCGGTGGATTGGACCCTTTCCTGTTACGCCGCCGCGCGCGTGCAATTGGTGTTGGAGACGTAATAATGGCCTGGATCATTGAAAGCGGAAGAACCCTGCGCGGCACTGAATTGCTGGCGGATGATCTGTTTGTTGCTGATGGCGCCATTGCCGAAAAACCAGCGCGCGATGCGCGGCGTTTTGATGCCTCAGGGCTGTTGGTCATGCCGGGCTTGGTGGATATTCACGGCGATGCGCATGAACGCCAATTCCAACCGCGCCCTGGCATTGGTTTTCCCGCCACTCTCGCCATGCGGGATTCCGCCGCGCAATTGATTTCCTGCGGCATCACCACGGCTTATCTTGGTGTGACGCTTTCCTGGGAACCTGGCTTGCGTTCATTGGACGCCTGGCGCGGCATGAAGGCAGCCTTGCGAGAAATGAAGGGCAGCAGCGCCACCGATCTTCGTGTCCATCTGCGCTTCGAAGCCGATAATTTTGATGCGCTGGATGATGCCTTGGCCGATATCGCTTCCGGCGATGTTCATCTGCTTGGCTTCAATGACCATACGCCCAGTATTGTGAAGAAACTCGGTAGTCTTGATGATGTTGCGAAATATGCCGGGCGCGCGGGCATGAAAGCGGATGCCTTCATGGCGCTAGCGCAACTAGTTTATGCGCGTCGTGATGAAGTGCCAGCCGCGCGCACGCGCTTGGCTGAAGCCGCCGCAAATGCCCATATTCCCATGCTGAGCCATGATGATGACAGTATCGAACGCCGCGCCCTGTTTCGCGCCCATGGCGCGCGGATTTGCGAATTCCCGATTACGGAGGAAGTGGCGGCGGATGCGCGCACCGCCAATGAGGCCGTGGTGATGGGTGCGCCCAATGTGGTGCGCGGGGGTAGCCATTTGGGCTGGGCCTCTGCCGCGCCCTTGGCGGAACGAGGCTTGGTGAATGTGCTGGCCTCCGATTACTTCTGGCCGGCCATGATGGAAGCGGCCTTTGTTATGGCGGGCCGAGGCGTGCTGGATTTGCCGCGCGCCTGGGCGCTGGTGTCGGCCAACCCGGCCGAGGCTTGTGGCTTGCAAGATCGCGGCCGGCTTGAAGCCGGGCTGCGCGGCGATGTGGTGGTGGTGGATGAAGCGCGCCGCGCGCCGGTTGCTGTGTTTGCGGAAGGCAGGCTGGCTTGGCTGGCGGCGGAAGCGGCGGGAAGGATGAGTTAGGCCGTTCTCAGCGCAGCCAATTGAACGCCAGTTTGGCGCGTTGCAAGCGCGCTACTCCCACTCAATCGTCCCCGGCGGCTTGCTGGTAATGTCATAGGTCACGCGATTGATGCCGCGCACTTCATTGACAATCCGCGCCGCGACGCGGTTCAGGAAGTCCATATTGAAGGGATAGACATCCGCAGTCATGCCATCCGTGCTGGTCACGGCACGCAAAGCGCAGGCATGCTCATAGGTCCGCCCATCGCCCATCACGCCCACCGTGCGCACGGGCAGCAACACCGCAAAGGCCTGCCAGATCGCGTCATAAAGCCCGGCATTGCGGATTTCTTCCAGGAAAACCGTATCCACACGGCGCAGCAGATCCGCCTTTTCGCGCGTCACCTCACCGGGGATGCGAATGGCCAAGCCAGGTCCCGGGAAGGGATGGCGGCCCACGATTTCTTCCGGAATGCCAAGTTCCCGCCCCAGGGCGCGCACCTCATCCTTAAACAGGTCGCGCAAGGGCTCCACCAGCTTCATACGCATATGCGCCGGCAAGCCGCCGACATTGTGATGCGATTTGATCGTGACAGATGGCCCGCCAGTCGCCGAGACGCTTTCAATCACATCCGGGTAAAGCGTGCCTTGCGCCAGGAAATCCGCGCCTCCCAGCTTGTTCTGTTCTTCTTCGAACACTTCAATGAACAAACGCCCGATGGTCTTGCGCTTTACCTCTGGGTCCGTCACGCCGGAAAGCTGGCCCAAAAACATATCGGAAGCATCACGATGGATCAGCTTGATGTTGAAACGGTCGCGGAAGGTGCTGACCACCTGTTCGCTTTCATTCGCGCGCATCAGCCCGTGATCCACGTAAATGCAGGTAAGTTGATCGCCAATCGCTTCATGGATCAGCACCGCAGCGACCGAGCTATCCACGCCGCCGGAAAGCCCACATACCACGCGCCCTAGCCCAACCAGGGCACGAATGCGCGCCACCGCTTCCTGGCGGAATCCCGCCATGGTCCAATCGCCAGCGCAGCCGCAAACGCCATGGGTGAAATTCTTCAGTAGCGCCGCGCCATGCGGGGTATGCACCACTTCCGGGTGGAACATGGTGCCATAAAACTGGCGCGCATCATCGGCGATAACGGCGAAGGGTGCGCCCTCGCTGCTCGCGACGCTGCGAAAACCAGGCGGCAGGGCAGTGATGCGATCACCATGGCTCATCCACACCTGCTCACGCGCGCCCTTGGCCCAGACGCCGCGCGTGATGGCGCATTCATCCGTCACCTCCACAAAGGCGCGGCCGAATTCGCGGTGATCGGAAGGCTCAACCAAGCCGCCAAGCTGCGCCGCTAGTGTTTGCTGGCCGTAACAAATACCCAAAACCGGCACGCCTAGCGTGAACACCACGTCCGGTGCGCGCGGGCTTTTGCCCTCGGTCACGCTGGCCGGCCCGCCAGACAAAATAATGCCGCGCGGCGCAAAGGCGCGGATGCGTTCCTCGGGCGCGTGGTGGAAGGGCCAAACTTCGCAATAGACCCCAGATTCCCGCACGCGGCGCGCGATCAGCTGCGTCACCTGGCTACCGAAATCGAGGATCAGCACATGATCGTGCCGGGGGGAGGAGTCGTGCGGTTCAGGGGCCATGAGGGCTTGCACCACAAGCCGCGCCGTCCGGCAAGTTAGGGTTTGTTTGACCGCATTTTCCGAGTCGCCAAGTGTGTCCACTTGGCTTGAAAATGCTCAAGCCTCCGGCGCTGCCGCAGTGGCCGCCAGCAGCGTATCAATCGGCTCCCACAGCATCGCCACCTGTTCCACGGGCTGGCCGCCCACGCGGGTCTGCCCGCGCGCCACCACCCGCCCGCCCAGATGGCGGTAGAACCATTGGGTTGGGTTGTCGCGCAGCACCCAGACCATGGCTGAACGGCAGCCCACCACCCGCAAATGCGCCGCCGCCGCGCGCATCAGCCGCCGGCCAGTGCCGCGGTCCCGGTAATCCTCATCAAGATAGAGCGTATTGACCTCCCCATCCGCGAGGTCCCCACGCCGGGACCGCCCGCAAGAGGCAAAGCCGATGATCGTCGCTTCTTCAGCCGCGCTGCCTTCCGGCGCGTCATCTCCGGACGCCACCGCGACAAACACGGCATAGCCGCCGCGTCGGTCGAACATGTCACGCTTATAGGCAGCGGCAAGGCGAGTGGCGGAAAGCCCTGCCAGATAGGCATCGGGCAGAATGCCGGCATAGGCGCTACGCCATACCGCGACATGCAGCGCACCAATCGCGGCGGCATCGCTGGCACGGGCGCGGCGGATCGCAATCATGGCATTCTTTCCAGTACAGCGCAGAAGAATCCATCCGTACCATGCGCGCCCGGAGAAAGCCTCAACCATGGCCCCGCACATGGCTGCTCCACGCCTGGCCGAAGCGTGGGCCAGAGCGCTTCAAGCGCCATTGGCGCGAAATCCGGGTTGCTTGCCAGGAAGCTTTCCATCCGCTCCTCATTCTCCGCGGGCAATAGGGAACAGGTAGCGTAGACCAATCTGCCTCCCGGGCGCACTAATTCTCTTGCCCTTTCCAGAATGTCGTTTTGCACTGCAATAAGCTCGGCTAAATCCTGCGGGCGGGTGCGGAGCCGGGCATCCGGGTTGCGCCGCCAGGTACCGGTGCCAGTGCAAGGCGCATCCACCAAAACGCGATCAAAACTGCCGGCGCGGCGCTTGGCCCAGCGGTCCCCGGCGCTCAGCAAATGGCGTTCGGCGTTATCCACCCCGGCGCGGCGGAACCTCAGCGCCGCACCCTCCAGCCGGGGGGCGGAGGTATCGCAGGCGGTGATCTTGCCACGATTTTCCATGGTGGCCGCCATGGCCAGCGTCTTGCCCCCGGCGCCGGCGCAGTAATCGGCAACCCGCATCCCAGGCTGGGCATCGGCCAAAAGTGCAATCAATTGGCTGCCTTCATCCTGCACTTCGATCAAGCCGGCCTTGAAGGCGGCCGTGCCCGTCACCGGGCGGCGGGATGGCACGCGAAGCCCCCAGGGGGAAAAAGGCGTTGCTTCAGTGGCAATGCCCTCGGCCGCCAGGGCGGCAGCGGCTTCCGCCAGTGTGCCGCGCAGCATATTGGCGCGCAGATCAAGCGCGGCGGGCCGTTCCATGGCGGCGGCTTCGTCCGCCAGCGCCGCGCCGAAACGCGCCTGGAAAGCCGGCAGTAGCCATTCCGGCAGGTTGAAGCGCACCCATTCGGGCATATCCGGGTGCAATAGCTCTCGCCCAGCCATGATGCGGATAGCGCGGGCTTCCGCCGCATTGGGCGGGGCCGCGCCGTAGCGTTCGCCGGAAAAGCCGCGGCCGATATCGGCTTCGGTCCAGTGTGCCACCAGCACCAGATAGGCCATCAGCAATAGCCGGGGGGTGGGCTCGACCGGCAGGCGCGCCAGGTTCCAATCCAGCCGCAGCCTTTGCCGCACCACGCCCCAGACCCATTCACTAACGCCCCGCCGATCCCCCCCCCCAATAAAGCGCC
>JBILPX010000140.1:0-7783 GCA_044373565.1 Roseomonas sp. | reverse complement strand
ATAGGCTCGATGTGCCGGCCTCGCCCTACAACACCATCGCGGGCTTGCTTGATGATCCGCATCTGCGCGATGTCGGGATGGTGCGAGAAGAAGAACACCCGACCGAAGGTGCCACTTACGCCATCGGCCAGCCTAATCGCTTTTCTGGCGGCAATGCAGCGCCTGGTCGGCCAGCGCCTCGGCTTGGGCAAGATGGAGCGGCGTTGCTGGCCGCGGCTGGCATGACCGAGGCTGAGATCGCCGCACTCAAACGCGATGGCGTGCTGCTTGAAGCGCAATAACGACATATTGAGGAATCACCCATGACTCGTCCCTTCGAAGGCATTCGCATTATAGACGCGACCCATGTTCTGGCCGGCCCCTTCGCGGCCTATCAGCTGGGCTTGCTCGGCGCGGATGTGATCAAGATTGAACATCCGCAGGACCCGGACCAAAGCCGCGTCAGCGGTGGCGATTTGGATCTCAACCGCGCGGGCATGGGCAGCTATTACCTGACGCAAGGGTCAAACAAGCGCAGCATGACGCTGGATCTGAAGCAGACAGAAGCGCGCGAGATTTTCTGCAAGTTGATTGCGGGCGCCGATGTGCTGGTGGAAAATTTCCGCCCTGGCGCCTTCGTGGCTTTGGGCCTGGGCTATGAGGATTTGCTGAAGATCAATCCGCGGTTGATCTATTGCTCCATCTCCGCCTTTGGTCATGGCGGGCCGCGCGGTGAGCAGACCGCGTATGATCACGTTATCCAGGCGACATCGGGCATCATGGCCTGCACCGGCACGCCGGAAGTGAACCCGATCAAATTCGGCGCACCGGCGATTGATTACGCCACCGGCACCATGGGCGCCTTCGCGCTTTCGGCGGCCTTGTTCCAGCGCGAAAAAACTGGGCGCGGCCAGCATATTGATCTCGCTATGCTGGATGTTGCGATGATGATGATGGCAAGTCATGTCACTTCCTATGGGCGCAATGGCAAGTCCGCGCGCCCGCGCGGTAATGATCATGAATATTCGACCAATAGCTGCTACCAAACTGCCGATGGTTTGGTGATGATCGGTGCGAGCAATCTTCGTCAGCAGCGCCGACTTTGGCAGGCGCTCGGCCGGCCCGATATGGCGAAGGACAGCAATGAAGCGCGCAATGCTGATCGCGCACATGAAGCGGCAACGTTGGCGGAACTGTTGAAGGCCAAGACGGCCGACGAATGGGAAAGCTACTTGCAGGCGCGTCATGTGCCGGCGGCGCGGGTGCGCAATTTGGCGGAATCTCTGGCTGATCCGCAGATCAAGGGGCGCGGCGTGGTGCATCACTTTGAAGCAGCGCCTGGCGTGACAGGGCCATTTTCTGTCCCCGTCGCCGCTTTTGGCTTTGCGCATGGCGGGCCGCGCGTGGATACGCCGCCACCGCAGCTTGGCCGCGACAATGATGCCATATTGGCCGAGCTTGGTTATGATGACGCGGCACGCGCGAAACTCCGCGCCGCCGGCACGATTTGAAACAAGGGGGACACCATGACCACATTCACCTTCGACCATATTCATCTGCGCAGCCCCGATCCGGAAGCGACGGCGGTTTTCTATGAACGCATGTTTGGCGCCGAGGTTCTGCGTTCCGCGCAGCAGGGTGAACCGCGCGTGGATATCAGGCTTGGCGGGCAGATTATTTTCATCGCGCCCATCAAGGGCGACAATACGGCGCCGCCGCCCAGCATGCCCTATCGCGGCTTGGAGCACATCGGCCTCGCCGTCACCGGGCTTGATCAGGTAGTTGCAGAATTGAAGGCCAAGGGCGCTGAATTCACCATGGAGCCCACATCCATCCGCCCCGATATCCGCATCTGCTTCGTGCGCGGGCCGGAGAATGTCGCGATTGAATTGCTGGAACGCAGCCCCTGAGTATTCTTATCATTGGCGCTGGCCCCGCCGGCTTGATGGCGGCGGAAGCCGCGGCGCAATCCGGTGCCGCGGTGTTGCTGGCCGACCACATGCCATCGCCCGCGCGCAAGTTGTTGATTGCCGGGCGCGGCGGGCTGAATCTGACGCATTCCGAAGCGCTGCCGACATTCCTGAAGCACTATGGTTCGGCTGAACCACATCTCGTGCCGCATATCGGCGCCTTCCCGCCAGAGGCGTTGATTGCCTGGGCTGAGGGGCTGGGCCAGCCCTGTTTCATCGGTTCCTCCGGCAGGGTTTTTCCGCGCGCAATGAAGGCATCGCCGCTGCTGCGCGCGTGGATGGGGCGGCTTGGCGCGCTTGGTGTGCGCTTGCTGGTGCGGCATCGCTGGCTTGGCTTTTCCCCTGATGGTGCCGCGCGTTTCGCCACACCGGATGGAGAGGCACAGATCAAAACCTCGGCCAGCATTCTAGCACTTGGCGGTGCTTCCTGGCCGCGGCTTGGGTCGGATGGTACTTGGCCCGCGCTTTTACCCGGCATCGCCACGCGGCCCTTCGCGCCATCCAATATGGGCTTTGCCATTCCGTGGTCTGAACATCTGCGTCAGCGTTTCGCCGGCACGCCGTTGAAGCGCATTGCGCTATCCTTCGCGGGCATCACGCAACGCGGTGAGGCAATGATCACGGAGGCAGGGATTGAAGGCGGTGCAGTCTATGCACTTAGTGCCGCCTTGCGCGATGCGCTGGAAGGGCAGGGACACGTCACGTTGCATCTTGATCTCAGGCCCGATCTTAGCCTTACCGATCTAGCTGCGCGGCTTACAGGCCGGCAGGGCAGCCTTTCGCTCGCCAATCATTTGCGGCGCAATACGGGGCTTGCGCCGGTTGGGATTGCCCTGGTGCAGGAAGCGCTGAAGGCCGGGGCGCAACAAAGCGACCTTGCCGGTTTGATCAAGGCTTTGCCGCTGAAAGTGACGGGTTGTTTCCCGATTGCGCGCGCCATTTCATCGGCAGGCGGGCTTTCCTGGTCTGAGGTGGATGAGGCCTTGATGCTACGCCGCTTGCCTGGCGTTTTCGCCTGTGGCGAAATGCTGGATTGGGAAGCGCCGACGGGTGGCTACTTGCTGCAAGCCTGTTTCAGCACGGGCCGTGCGGCGGGCTTGGCGGCGGCGCGGCGCGATACAAAGGCTTGATGCAAACGGTAGCCTAAAGCGTGCCGTTTGCTGGATGCGTTTCAACAACAGGGGATGACCATGGCGGAATTTGACCTTGTAGTGCGTGGCGGAGAGGTTGCGACCGGCTTCGGCACAACGCGGTGCGATATTGGCGTGAAGGATGGGCGCATTGTTGCCCTCGGCGAAAAGCTCGCCGATGGCGCGCGCGTGGTGGATGCCGCCGGCACGCTGGTGCTGCCTGGTGGCGTGGATAGCCATTGCCATATCGAAGAACCCTCACGCGGTGGCTATGTCAGCACTGGTGTGGCGGAACCGCCGATTACGGTGAATGAGGAAAGCTTCGCCACCGCCTCCACCGCAGCTTTCGCCGGCGGCACAACCTCCGTCGTGTGTTTCATTCCGCAATGGAAGGGTTATGGCGTTTGGGATCGTTATACGGATTACCGCGCCCGCGCTGCGCGTGGCATGATTGATCATTCCTTCCACCAGATCATCAGCGACCCGACCAATGCGGTGATGGATCAGGAAGTGCCGCGCCTTGTCGCCGAAGGTGTGCGCAGCCTGAAGGTCTTCCTTACCTATGAACCCTTGCATTTGAATGATGCGCAGTATCTGCGCGTATTGACCAAGGCACGCACCCTCGGCTGCCTGGTGACGGTGCATTGCGAGAATTATGAGGCAATCAATTGGCGCACCCAGGAATTGCTGAAGCATGGCATGACAGCGCCGAAATACCACGCCTGGGCGCGCCCGCCGGTGGTGGAGCGCGAAGCGACGCACCGCGCCATTGCCCTTGCTGAATTGGTGGACCAGCCGATCCAGATCTTCCATGTCTCCTGCGCAGAAGCCGCCGAGGAAATTGCCCGCGCCCAGGCGCGTGGTGTGAAGGTATGGGGCGAAACCTGCCCGCAATATGTCAGCCTGACCGCCGCCGATATGGATCGCCCAGGCTTTGAGGGCGCCAAATTCATGTGCAGCCCGGCACCCCGTAGCCGCGAAGAACATGAACGCGTGTGGGAAATGATCAGGCGCGGCACCTTGGATGTGATTTCATCCGATCACTGCGCCTTTTCCTATGAAGGTGATCGCGGCAAGCGCCAGAATGGTACTGACGCGGTGTTCCGCGATATCCCGAACGGCATTCCGGGCTTTACCGCGCGCCTGCCGATCATTTTCAGCGAGGGTGTTTCCAAGGGGCGCATCAGCCTGGATGAATTCGTGCGGCTCACCAGCACCAACCCTGCGCGGTTGATGGGGTTGGCGCCGCGCAAGGGCAGCATTGCCGTGGGCGCGGATGCGGATTTGGCGCTGTGGGATCCGAAGAAGAAAGTCACCATCACCAATGCGCTGATGCAGCACGCGATTGATTACACCCCTTATGAGGGGATGGAGGTCACGGGATGGCCAGTCATGACCATCCGTCGCGGCGAAGTGGTGATGCGTGATGGCAAGGTGCAGGCGGAACCTGGCACCGGTCGCTTCCTGCCGCGTGGGCCCTACGCCATGATCAGGCCGCGAGGCGTGACGCCTGATGGGTTCGATCCCGCGCCGCCGCCGGCATTTTAGTGGTTCTATCGCTGCTGCCATTGCGTGGCAGCAGCGTGAATCGGCCCACTAGCCCACATTATTTGCGAACCCTGCAAATCGCTCGATCTGCCTCTGTCAGATAGTTACCGTATCCGGATAGGATAAGGCATGGTTTGCGCCTTGGCTAAGGCGGATGCCTCAAAAGCCGATGATCGCGCGGCGGCCATGGCGGAAGCAGTCAGGCTTTGGTGGCAAGTGGATATCCCGGTGAACAAATGTCGGCATCATCCGCCCGGCCAGCAATGCCGCTGGGGCTTCGCCCAAACCGGCGGGGTACTGGGCTAAGGCGCCGGGATGACCAAGGCCGGCACCGCCAAGCCACCGGCGCGGCCCAAAATTCCCTTGCTCTGCACGCCAATGATCGCGAAGTTGCCATCGGCGCCGCGCAGCAGTAACGGCCCGCCGGAAGACCCCGTGGTGCCGGCGCAATCATGCGCCAGCATCACGCCTTCCCCTTCAATGCGCCGCAGGCCCAAATAGCGACAGGCTGGGTCCACAAGCAGCGCGCCGGGGTCATCACGCTGAAAGCCGGGCAGGGCAAGGATACTGCCGGCGGGCGGTGTTTCGCGCAGCAGAGGCAAAACGCGGCCAGCGCCAATCGGCGCGTTCAACGAAACCAGCGCCCAATCCGAAGCCCAGGGCGCTTCCCGCGCCGGGTCGAAGCCCGCGCCCACGCGCAGCGCCACGCCGCGCGCCTCTGCGCCACCAACTGAAACACGAAGCCGCGCGGGCGGCAGCAGCGCCGTACCCGCTGCATTCTTCAGGCAATGCGCTGCGGTCAGCACCACCGTGGGCGCCACCATGGCACCGGTGCAAAGCCCAGCGCCCTCTGCTTCAATCGAGGCGACCGCATGCCAGGGCGGATGCGCCGTCGGCACGGGCAGGCGCGGATCAAGCCCAGGGTTCAGCCCGGCCACCTGCGCCAAAGCTGGCGAGGCCAAACACAGCATTACAGCCAGGATCAGCCGCATGAAGCGAGCATGCGTTCCACGAATGCCGGCACAATCTCGGTCGCCGGGCCGTGATGCGCTTCATGGAACAGCGCGGTCCCTTCAGTTTCTTCCAGATTCAATTCCACGCAGCGCGCCCGCGCGCGCACCGCCCGCACAAAGCCGGCAGCGGGATAGACCTGGCCGGAGGTGCCGATGGAGACAAACATGCCGCATTCATCCAAAGCGGCTTCGATGCGGTCCATCTCCAGTGGGATTTCACCGAACCAGACAACATGTGGGCGGAGCCGCCCCGTTGCACCACAAGCCGGGCAAGCGGAGTGCGACGCGATATCCTGCGACCATTCGCTGACGCCACCACAAGCCAGGCAACGCGCCTTCAGCAATTCGCCATGCATGGCAATCACATTGCGCGATCCTGCGCGCCGATGCAGGCCATCTATGTTTTGCGTGACTAGCGTGACAGGTGCGGGCCAGGCGGCTTCCAGCCGCGCCAGGGCAAGATGCGCTGCGTTTGGCTGAATGGCGGGGTCACACAACTGCGCGCGGCGTGCATTGTAGAAGCCCTGTACCAAATCCGGATTGCGCGTGAAGGCTTGCGGCGTTGCCACATCCTCGATCCTGTGGCGCGCCCAAATGCCATCGGCGTCGCGAAAGGTAGCGAGGCCGGATTCGCGGGAAATCCCCGCGCCTGTCAGGATCACAATGGGTCGCGCCATCAGCTTGTGGGCGGCGCCGGCGGGGTGCAGCTACGCGGTGGGCGCGGAATGGTCTGGTCCGGGCGCGGCGGCGCTGGGTTTTCGCTTTGCTGCGGCGCCGGAATGGCAGGCGCATCAAGGCAGGGACCAAGGGCGAGCAGGGCAAGCATGATCAGCATCGTAGCCTCCTGCGCCAAGATCAGCATAAACCAGGGGGCTACCGCAATGCCGGGGCTTGCGGTGCGGCGCTGCCTCAGGGAGTGTATTCCCATGATAGCGGGGAAACAGCGCGTGGCCGGAACGCATCAGGGCAGTATTGAGACGCGCTATTCCTGGATTGTCGCCATGACAGCGGTGACCATGCTCTCGCTCGCCGCCGGGGGCCCCATCACCGTGGTCGTTGGCCTGGTGCAAATCGCCGAGGATTTTGGTGCCGGCCGGTCCCTGCCATCGCTTGCCAATTCGCTTGCCTATTTCGGTACCGCCATTGGCGGCATGGTCTGCGGCGTGATGGTGGCGCGCTTCGGACAAAGGCTGGTCGCGATGATTGGCGGCGTCTCCGTGGCGCTTGGGCTGATGCTGGCGTCCTTCGGGGAAAGCTGGTCGCTGCTTGTCGGGCTTGGGATTGGCGTTGGGCTATTTGGCAATGGCGCCTTGTTCCCGCCAATGCTCGCTTATGTATCACTTTGGTTCGATCGGCGCCGAGGCACAGCACTCGCACTGGTCGCTTCCGGCCAATATGTCGCGGGGTTTGTCTGGCCACCGATATTTGAACGCGCCATCGCCATTTATGGCTGGCAGCGCACCATGTTCGGCTATGGGATTTTGGTGGCGGTCATTGCGGTGCCGCTTGCTGCACTGGTGCTACGCCCGCCCCCGGCGCAACCCACCACCGGCAGCTTCGCCGAGAAAATGCAGCCAGGTGCCCGCGTACTTGGCATGAATGGCAATCTGGCCTTCTTCCTATTGGCTTTCTGTTCCTTCCTTTGCTGCATCCCAATGGCCATGCCGGCATCACACCTTGTCGCGTTTTGCGGTGATCTTGGCATTACCGCATCGCGCGGTGCGCTCATGCTTTCGGTGCTGACCTTTGCCGCCTTCATGGCGCGGCAATTCTGGGGCTGGCTTTCAGATAAGATCGGCGGGTTATGGACTATTGTCTTCGGATCTCTCGCGCAAATCCTGGGCATGCTCGGCTTTCTGGCAACGCAGAATGAGGCTGGGTTGTTCTTCGTAGCCGCCGCTTATGGGCTGGGCTTCAGCGGCATCATTCCAGCTTATGTGCTGACGCTCCGCGCGCTATTTCCGGCGTCTGAGGCGCATTGGCGCGTGCCGACATTGTTATTCCTGAGCCTATCAGGCATGGCAGCAGGCGCCTGGCTTGCGGGCTATATCTATGACTGGCTTGGCTTCTACGCCGCCGCCTGGTGGGCCGGTATTGGCTTCAACCTGCTGCAATTCGCGCTGATTGTCTTTCTGCTGCAACG
>JBILPX010000139.1:0-7812 GCA_044373565.1 Roseomonas sp. | reverse complement strand
GGCGGTCATGCAAATGGCAGGCGGACCAATGCCCGGGCTCCGTCTGGCGAAGCGCTGGTTCATCCACCCGGCAGCGATCAAAGGCATAGGGGCAGCGCGTGTGGAAGCGGCAGCCCTTAGGCGGGTTGATCGGGCTTGGCACATCCCCCTTCAGGATGACGCGTTCCCGCTGCGCACCGGGCTCAGGCAAGGGTACGGCGGAAAGCAGCGCTTCCGTGTAGGGATGCTTGGGGGCGGCAAATAATTCGCGCTTCGGCGCCACTTCCACGATCTTGCCCAGATACATGACCGCAACGCGATGCGTCATGTGTTCCACAATCGCCAAATCATGGCTGATGAACAGCAGCGCGAGGCCGAGTTCCTTCTGCAAATCCTGCAGCAGGTTCACGATCTGCGCCTTCACGGACACATCCAGCGCGGAGACCGCCTCATCGCAAATGATCAAATCGGGTTCGGCGGCCAAAGCGCGGGCAATGCCGATGCGCTGGCGCTGCCCGCCCGAGAATTCATGCGGCCAGCGCCCCACGGCATCACGCGGCAGGCGCACGCGGTCCATCAGATCGCCAACACGCTTTTCAAGATCCGCGCTATCCTTGGCCAGGCCGAAATTACGGATGGGCTCCGCCAGAATATCCCGCACCCGCATGCGCGGGTTGAGCGAGGAATAGGGGTCCTGAAACACCACCTGCATGCGCCGACGCAACGGGCGAAGTGTGCTTGCCGGCATGTTATCAATGCGGGTGCCATCAAGCGTCACCTGGCCGCCGGTGATGTCAAACAGGCGCAGAATGGCCTTGCCGACGGTGGATTTACCACAGCCGGATTCACCCACCAGCGACAGGGTTTCCCCCTTGGCGATTGAAAAGGAAATGCCATCCACGGCATAGACCTGGCCGGTGACGCCGCCCAGGAAGCCGGCGCGGACGGGGAAGTGTTTCTTGAGGTCATGGACCTCGAGCAGAGGCGTGCTCATGCCGCGACGGCCTCCTTCACGGCATAATGACAGGCAACGATATGACCAGGCGCTTTTTCTTCAAGCCCCGGTGAGACGCTTCGGCAAAGATCAGTGGCATAGGTGCAGCGGCTGGCAAAGACGCAGCCTTGCAGCTTTTGCTTCAGGCTTGGCACCAGGCCCGGAATTTCCTGCAAGCGGGTTTCCGTACCGTCAAGCGATGACCCAAGCTTCGGCACAGAACCAAGCAAGCCCTGGGTATAGGGATGGCGCGGGGTGCGGAACAAAGGCCCAACCTTGGCTTCTTCCACCTTGCGCCCGGCATACATCACCACAACGCGTTCAGCGACTTCCGCCACCACGCCAAGATCATGCGTGATCAGCACAATGGCGGCACCGACGCGGTGCTTCAGGTCACGCATCAGGTCCAAAATCTGCGCCTGGATGGTCACATCCAAGGCCGTGGTGGGTTCATCGGCGATCAGCAGCTTCGGGTTGCAGGCAAGCGCAATGGCAATCATCACGCGCTGGCGCATGCCGCCTGAAAGCTGGTGCGGGTATTCCTTCACGCGGCGTTCCGGTTCCGGAATGCCGACCAGCTTCAGCATATCAACCGCGCGGTCTTCCGCCTGCCGCGCCGACATGCCCTGGTGAAGGCGGAGCGTTTCCCCAATCTGCAGCCCTACCGTGAGCACGGGATTGAGCGAGGTCATGGGTTCCTGGAAGATCATGCTGATCTCATTGCCGCGAATGCTGCGCATTTCGACTTCCGAGAGGTCCAGCAGATTTTTGCCATTGAAGCGGATGGCGCCGGCAATCTTGCCGGGCGGCTCCGGGATCAGGCGCAGGATGGACATGGCGGTGACGGATTTGCCACAGCCGCTTTCGCCCACAACGGCCAGGGTCTCCCCTGCCTCGACATGGAAGGAAACGCCATCCACTGCGCGATTGATGCCATCGGGCGTGCGAAAATGGGTTTGCAGATTTTCAACTTCGAGAATCGCCATGGGTCAGATCCTCTTTGCCATACGGGGGTCGAGGGCGTCGCGAAGACCATCGCCAAGCAGGTTCACCGCGAGCACGGTGATGGACAGGAAGATGGCCGGGAAGAAGACGATGTATGGCTTCACCTGCCACAGCGCGCGGCCCTCGGCCATGATATTCCCCCAGGAGGGGATGATCGGCGGCGTGCCGGCACCAATGAAGGACAGGATGCTTTCCACGATCATCGCTGACGCGCAGATGTAAGTGGCCTGCACCGTGATGGGCGCCAGCGTATTGGGCAGAATATGGCGCCAGATGATCACCGGCGTGCGCGTGCCTGCCGCCACCGCCGCATCCACATAGGGCTGCTCACGGAGCGAAAGCACCACGCCGCGCACCAGGCGCGAGACGCGCGGGATTTCCGCAACTGTGATGGCGAGGATCACATTCTGCACCGAACCACGCGTCAGCGCCATGAGCGCAATCGCCAGCAGGATCGGCGGAATGGACATCATGCCATCCATGACGCGCATGATGATGCTATCGGCCCAACGTACGAAGCCGGAAATCATCCCAATGGTCAGGCCGATAATGGAAGCGAAGACAGCGACCGAAAACCCGACCAGCAGCGAAACCCGCGCGCCGTAAAGCACGCGTGAATAGATATCGCGCCCGAGCATATCCGAGCCGAACCAATACATCGCCGATGGTTCGCGCGTACGAAGGGCGGGGGCCAATGCGGTCGGGTCCCTGGTGAACAGTAAGGGCGCGAAAATCGCGATCAGCACCATCAGCGTGACCAGCGACCCGCCAATGGCAATGGCGGGGTTCCGGCGCATGAAGCCGAAGAAGCCTTTGCTCGCCGTCACTGGCGGCATGATATCGGGCAGGGTCGGTGCCACGGCCACATTTGCCGCGGTGATACCCTTGGGGTCGAGGATGGAAGCGGACATCAGTATCTGATCCTCGGGTCCAGAATGGTGTAGAGCAGGTCAATGAACAGATTAACCAGCACATAAACAAAGGAAAACAGCAGAACGACGCCCTGAATAACGGGGTAATCGCGCCGCAAAATGGCATCCACGGTCAGACGCCCAAGGCCCGGAATGGCGAAGACGCTTTCCGTCACCACCGCACCGCCAATCAGCAGCGCAATGCCAATCCCGATCACGGTCACGATCGGCACAGCGGCATTCTTCAGCGCATGCAGGAACAGGATATTGCGCTGCCCGGCACCCTTGGCGCGGGCGGTGCGGATGTAATCCTGTTGCAGCACTTCAAGCATGGTCGCGCGCGTGATGCGCGCGATCAGCGCGATATAGACCGTGCCCAAGGCAATAGAGGGCAGGATCAGATTTCGGAACCAGGGCCAAAGCCCCTGCTTGATTGGCGTATAGCCCTGCACCGGCACCCAATCGAGTTCCAGCGCGAAGACATAAGCCAGCACATAGCCCACAACGAAGACTGGCACTGAAAAGCCCAGCACCGCAAAACCCATCACGGTGCGGTCAATCACCGTGCCTTGCTTCCAGGCGGCGACCACCCCCATGGGGATGGCAACCGAAACCGCCAGGATCAGCGTAATGATCATCAGCGACATTGTCGGTTCAATGCGCTGCTGGATCATGGTTGAAACAGGCAGGTTGGTGAAAATCGAGACGCCGAGATCACCCTGAAGAATACGCCAGACCCATTCCCCGAACCGGATCAAAAAAGGCCGGTCGAGGCCAAGGCTGGCGCGGATGCGTTCCACATCGTCAGGCGTTGCCTGATCGCCCGCGATGACCGCCGCCGGATCACCCGGCGCGACATAAAGCAGACTGAAAACAAAGAGCGCGACGAAGGCCATCACCGGAATGGTGGCCAAGACGCGTCGGACGATATAGGCGAACATGATCCCGGCAATCTTTCTTGTTTAGAACGCGCTTTAGGACTTGCTGACACCCCAGAAGAAGGGCAGCGGCCCCTTGGTGATGCCGGAAACATTGGCACGCCAAGCCTGATACTGCAGGAAGAAGCCGGTCGGCGCATAGACCACGTTTTCAATCGCCGCACGGTTCAAGCGGCTGATCGCCGCCTTTTCCTCATCCAAGTTCTTGGCTTCGAACCAATTGGAAACTTCGGTTTCAACGGCGGGGATATTCGGCCAGCCGAACCAGGCACCATCGCCATTGGCGCGAATGGCGATATAGACGGCCGGATTGATGCAATCCGCGCCCGCATGCCAGGAGTGGAACATGCCCCAACCACCCTGCCCCACCGGGTTCTTCATGGCGCGGCGCTGGCCCGTGGTGCCCCAATCGGTTGCGACGAAGTCAACATTGAAGCCAATGCGCTTCAGCAAATCAGCCGTCACGTCGCCCATATTCTTGGTGATGGGCTGATCCTGGGCGATAACGCAAGGCACCGGCGTGCCATCATAACCGCTTTCGGCCAGCAGGCGCTTGGCCAATTCCATATTGCGCGGACCCTTCAGGATATCACCGCCTTCTTCCGTATAAAGCGGCGTGCCTGGGGTGAAGTAGCCCGGGATGCGCTTCCACAAGGCGTCATCATTACCCACCAGGGCGCGCATGTAATCTTCCTGGTTCAGCGCCGCCATCACCGCCTGCCGCGCCTTCAAATTATTGAAGGGCTTGGTCAGGTGGTTCATGCGGAAGGTGCCGATATTGCCAAGCGGGTCAGCAATATCCGCGCGCACATTGCGGTTGCGGCGCAGCAGCGGGATCAAATCCGTGATCGGGTTTTCCCACCAATCGATTTCACCATTCTGCAGCGCGGAAGCCGCAGTCGCGGGGTCCGGCATGATGATCCATTCAATCCGGTCCACACCCATACGCTTGCCACCGGCAAGCCAGCTCGACGGTTCCTGGCGCGGTTGATAATCGGCGAAGCGCTCAAACACGGCCTTAGCACCCGGCACCCATTCATTACGCACAAAGCGCATGGGGCCAGAGCCGATGTATTCATTGATTTGCTGAAAAGGATCGGTCTTGGCCAAGCGTTCCGGCATGATGAAAGCCATCGGCGTGGAGTTCTTGCCAAGCGCCACCAGCAGCTTCGGATAAGGCCGCTTCAGGACAATGCGGAAATTCCGGTCATCAACCGACACGATTTCCTCAAGCAGGGCACGCACCATCAGGCCCATGGAATCGCGCGCCATCCAGCGCGTCAGGCTGGCGGCGACATCCTTGGAGGTCACGGCCGCGCCATCATGGAATTTCAGGCCGGGACGCAGGCGGAAGCTCCAGGTCAGGCCATTGGCGCTGACTTCTTCGCTCTCTACCATCTGGCGCTGCGGCTGCAGGTTCTCATCGAAGCCGTAAAGCGTGTCCCACACCAGGGCCGCGGCATTGCGCACCACATATTGCGTGCCCCAGATGGGGTCGAAATTGGCCAAATTGGCCTGCGGCACGAAGCGCAGCGTGCGGGCACCTGCCGGTTGCGCCAAGGCGGGGGCGGCGATGCTGCCGCTGCCGGCCAGCGCGGCCACGCCGGCGGATGCCTTGAGGAAATTTCTGCGATCCATTTTCTGTCTCCCAATTCCTGTTCACGGCAGCCCTGACTGCCCTGTTACACATCACACTGCCTCAGCTTGCGGCAAACTCAGGGCATGCTAGCCCGAGTAGCCCGCTTCGGAGGCGCTGGAAATAGCCCTTTAACCATTGCCGCGCCAGCCCAGTCGTTTTGGGCGTAGCACGGTCCGTGCCAGCCGGGGCGTTTAGCCCTTCCCGATATTCCAAAACACGGTGGCCGGCGCTCGGAAGACGCCGGTCACATTGCTCCGCCACGCTGAGGGCTGCCAGTAGAAGCCCAAGGGGATGTAGTACATCTGCTCCATCGCCTTGGCGTTCAGCAGGCGCGCGATGCGCTGGCTTTCAGCCGGATCGGCGCCCTTTTCCACCCATTCGGCGCGCAAAGCCTCAATTTCCGGCACATTGGGCCAGCCGAACCAGGCATTATCCCCATTGGCGCGCAGGAACAGATGATAGACCGGCAACGCCAGACTCTGGCCTGACGACGTAGTGTGGATAATGCTCCAGCCGCCGCGTTCCACCGGTTCCTTGCTGGTGCGCCGCTGCACCAGCGTGCCCCAATCTGCCGCGATCAATTCCAGGTTCATCCCCAGGCGGCGGATGATATCCGCGGTCATGAGCGATAGCGCATTGATCTGCGGGTAGTCGCCCGGCGCAATCAGCACGACCTTTTCGCCATTATAACCCGCCGCGCGCAGCGCTTCCCGCGCGCGTTCGATATTGTGGGTTTTCAGCGCCTCACTGCCCTGTTCATTGGCGAGCGGCGTGCCGCAGGTGAAGACCCCCTCACACACGCCCCAGCTTGCGGGGTCATTGCCGGCAACGGCGGTCAGGTAATCGCGCTGATCCACCGCCATGGCCACGGCGCGGCGAATGGCGGGGTTGTTGAAGGGCGGTTGCAGTGTGTTGAAGCGGCAAACGCCGTAAGTGCCATCAAGCAGCCTTTGCTGCACCGTGACACCGCGCGCGCGGCGGAGTTGAGGCAGCAGATCATGCAGCGGGTATTCCCAATAATCCTGTTCACCCGTCACCATGGCATTACTGCTGGTGGCGGGGTCCGTGATGATGGTCCATTCCACGCGGTCAATCTTCGGCGTGCGCCCGCCAGCCAAGCCATCCACTTCTTCCTGGCGCGGCACATAGCGCTCATTCTTCGCCCAGACAGCGCGTTGGCCAGGGTTCCATTCATCGCGGATGAAGCGGAACGGCCCACTGCCCACGGTTTCGCGAATTTGCTGGAAGGCATCGGTCGCTGCGATACGTTCGGGCATGATGAAGCAGGGAAATTGCGTCTGCCCCAAAGCCATGATTAGCAAGGGCGTTGGCCTATGGAAGCGGAAGCGAAAGCGCTTATCATCCACGGCTTCCAGCATGGCGACATTGGGCCAAAGCACCTGGGTGAAGGGGTCTCGCTTGGCCCAGCGATTGATGGAGGCCACACAATCCTTGGCCAGCACCCTTTCGCCATCATGGAACATAAGCCCATCACGCAGCGTGAAGGTCAGCGTCAACCCATCCTGCGACGTCTCCCAACCTTCGGCCATTTGCGGCTTGATCTCGCCCTTCGCGTTTTCCGCGCAAAGCTGGTCATAGATCATGAAGGCGTTATTGCGCGTGACGACCGCCGTGGTCCAAATGGGATCAAGGCTGGTGAGGTTCGCCTGCGGAATAACGCGGAGCGTCCGCGCCGCGGCACCTTGGGAATAGGCTGGCGCGGCAATTCCCGCCGTGGCCGCAAGGCCAGCCGTGGCACCAATAAAGCTTCTGCGATCCATCTGAGTTTTCCTTTTCAGCTACGCCGAATGCCCCAGTAAAGCGCGAGGCCCGCCACGCGCCCGGACAGATTGGCGCGCAAAGCCGTCATGGATTTATAGGAGCCGAGCGGGATATAGGGCAGTTCATCCATCGCGACTGTCTGCATATCCCGCGCCAGGGCCTGCTGCGTCGCCAAATCCGACGCGTCAAACCAGGCGTCTCGCGCCTCCTCAAGCTTCGGGATCTCCGGCCAGCCAAACCAGGCATTGGCGCCATTGCCGCGCAGCGGGAAATGCGCCGCCGGATCGGCAAAATCGAAGGAGGAGAAGGAGGTGAACAGCATGGACCAACCGCCACGTTCCACCGGCTCACGCGAGGTGCGGCGCTGCACCGTGGTGCCCCAATCGCTGAGAACGATATCGGCATTGAAGCCAAGCCGCCGCACCAGATCGGCGCCTACCTGCGTGAGTGCGGCCGGCACCAGAATATCCGTGGGGCCAATCAGGCGCATGGTCTGAGTGGTATAGCCGGCGTCACGCATCAATGCCCGCGCGCGGTCAATGCTGCGCGGCCCCATCAGCGGCG
>JBILPX010000138.1:0-7819 GCA_044373565.1 Roseomonas sp. | reverse complement strand
ATGTTCCCCCATGCGGGGTCATGGACGCTCAATGAATTCATCCTGGGCGATGGTGGCGCGACATCGGATAATCTGACGCCGCGTTTTTCGCAGATTCAATATTCCTGGCGCTCCTCATCGCTTGGCATTCAGGAACAGATTTGGCGTGTGCTGGCGGCCAATGCGCGCCATGTTGCCTCCATGACCGGCTGCAAGGCCTATGCGCGCTGGGTCACCAAAACCCGTGTTGGCCTGCCCAATACGGTGATGACCGATCTTA
Organism: Roseomonas sp.; assembly: GCA_044373565.1. Taxonomy (GTDB): domain Bacteria; phylum Pseudomonadota; class Alphaproteobacteria; order Acetobacterales; family Acetobacteraceae; genus Neoroseomonas. The sequence continues at coordinate 7,560 of JBILPX010000138.1, read as the reverse complement.
CGTGGAAAAACCTGCAAGAAGTGGGCGCACCGAGTTTTGATGAAACGGCCTTGGAATTCGGCCGCGCCATCCAGCGCAATCTGGGCCTCACGCCTATGGCCGATCCCTTCATCGCCAGTGTCAGCAAACTCACCACGCCTGAGGAGAATGAAACCCGGCTGCGCGCAGGCCTGCCTTCCTGGCAGAAGCATCTCAGCGCCGATGATTATGTTGAATATAGCTGGCATGCGCCGACCGTGCGCCTGCTCGCCGGCCGGCCGAGGCTACGCCTGCCCACACCGGGCTATGCCTATCCGAATTGGGCCTATAATGCGCTGGGCGGCCTGCCCGCCGCGGTTGATCCGGGGCTATTTGTCGCGGCCAAGACCATGGCGCTGACGCTGGTGGATTTGGCGACCGACCCAGCCGTGCTGGCTGCGGCGCAGGCGGAATTTCGTGATCGCACCGGTGGCGGCATAGGCGGAGCAAATTGGGTCGGTCCCCTGCTGCCCGCGGATTTCGTCCCGCCCGTTGATCTGCGTTGGCCGGAATACGTCACCACCGCGCGGGGCGAGGAATGGTGCATCCCCACCCCCTTCGCCGGCACCGGCGCGGGGGAAGAATTGTAATACCTACGCCGTGCCGCGCCCCAACCAGCGCAGCACGGCAAACCCCGCCAGCATGATGAAGGCGACATGCCCGAAGGCGAGGCCCCAGGCCGCCACGCCATCGCCACCCGCTAAATCCAGTACTACGCCGGCCAGCAAAGGCCCGACAAAGCCCCCCGCATAGCCAAACATGCTATGCAGCCCCATGGTGGCGCCACGCAGTGCGGGGTCCGCAGCCTGCACCGTGCCGGCGGTAAGCGCCGAACTATCCAGATAAATCGCCGCATTCCACAGAACGACAAAAAGCAGCACCACCCAGGGGGGCGCGCCGAAGCCAAACCCCGCCACCAGGGAAAGCGCCGCGCCGGAAAGCATAGCCAGCGCCACAATCCTATCCCGCCCAAGGCTCTCAGCCAGGCGGTTCCCGATGAGCGAACTCGCAATGCCCACCAACCCCGCGAGCGTGAACAGCACGGTCGGGCCGGGCAGCCATGCCGGCGGCGCCTGGATCAGGAAGCTCGCCGTCAGAAAGGTGACGGCCCAGGCGCGCAGTACGGCCATTTCCAGCGTGTGCACCGTATAGCCTGCGATCCATGCCATGGCGCGGCGATTGGCGAAAACCGGGCGGAAATCCAGCAAGCCGCGCCGTGTGGCGCTTTTGGGCGGCGGCGCATCAGGCAGAATCAGCATGGCAATGGCGAAGGCGCCAGTGGCGGCCAGCCCCGCCACCAGAAAGGCAAAACTCGGGCCTACCAGCGCATCACAAAGCCCTGCCAAGGCAAAGGAAGCAGCACCCGCAATCCCCACCCCTGCCGCATGCCAGGCGACAGCGCGCGATTGCGCGACGCCGGTCAGCGGATCAGCGATGGATTTAAGCCCGGGCATATAGGCCCCGGCCCAGCCAATCCCGGCCAGGGCACGAAAGAACAAGCCGCTCCAGAAGCCCTCGGCGAAAAATGCAAAGCCCAGATGCGCCAGCGCCGTGGCCCCGGTGCCGATCAGATAAATCCGCCTGGCCGGCACGCGGTCCGTCAGCGAAAGCAGCACCGGCACCGCGGGCACATAAGCCGCGAAGAAAACGCCAATCAGCCAGCCCGCTTCGGTGGCGGAAAGGGTCCAGCGCGCCATCATCTCCGGCAACAACGCGGGCAGGGTGAAGGCGCCGATTTGCGTTAGGATTTGCGCCGTGACCATGGCCACAACGAAACCTCGGCTGCCGGGGGACAGGGTCATGGCGGGATTAGGCCGCAAATTACCCGCTTCGCAAAGCCCGGCTTGATCCCAGCCGCGCTGCGCCCGATGTTAGGTTGAAGTGATTGAGGGAGGACGCAATGCGTATGGTAGAAACCCCGGAAGCGCTCAGGGCGCTGATCGGGCAGGAATTGGGTGTCAGTGATTGGCTGGAAGTCACGCAGGATTTGATTGATCGCTTCGCGGAAGTCACCGGCGATCATCAATGGATCCATGTGGATGTGGAACGCGCCAAGCGGGAGATGCCCGGCGGCAAGACCATCGCGCATGGCTATCTGCTGCTGTCGCTACTGCCGAAACTTGGCGCTGGCATCTACAAGCTTTCCTGGCCCACGCGGTCCATCAATTACGGCAGCGACAAGGTGCGCATCGTCAATCCGGTGAAAGCCGGCGCGCGCATCCGGCTGAGGCAAAGCCTGGTTGCGGTGGAAGATGGCGCGCCCGGCGCGCATCGCATCACCGTGCGCCAGACGCTTGAAATTGAGGGCGAGGCCAAGCCCGCCATGATCGCGGATACCATCCGCATGTCCTTCACCTGAAACAAAAAGGAACGCCCAATGAAACTGACCTGGTTCGGCCATTCAGCCTTTCGCCTGGAATTCGGTAAGGCGGTTGTGATGATTGACCCTTTCCTGACCGGCAATCCCGCCTTTGGCGGCGACGCTGAAGCGGTGAGTGCGGGGGCTACCCATGTGTTGCTGACCCATGGCCATGCCGATCACATTGGCGATAGCGCCGCTATCTGCAAACGCACCGGCGCCAAGCTGGTCGCGACCTATGAACTCGCCATGTGGCTCGGCAAGCAGGGCGTCACTGCGCTGGATCCCATGAATACGGGCGGCACGACGGATCAAGGTGATTTTACCGTCACGCTGACGCAGGCATTTCATTCATCGGCTGAGGTGGATGCCAATGGTGTTTTCCACTGCCTTGGCATGCCGAATGGCATTGTGGTGACGCCAAAGGACAAGATGGAACCGACTGTCTATCACATGGGTGACACCGATATCTTTTCCGACATGGCGCTGATTGATGAGCTTTATGCGCCAACCGTTGCGCTGGTGCCGGTGGGTGATCGCTTCACCATGGGCCCTCGCGCCGCGGCGCTTTCGGTGAAGCGGTATCTGCGCAATGTCACCACCGCCATCCCCTGCCATTACGCGACCTTCGGCATGTTGCTGCCGGACGCCACGGGTTTTGAGGCCGAGATGGTCGGCGCCAAGGCCAAGGTCCTGATCCCAGAGAAGGGCAAAGCGGTAAGCCTGTAACCAGGCAACCGCAGGCATATATTGACATCGGGTACCGCTTCTCTGGGTTCAATACAATGAAGCGCACCATGATGCGGATCAATCTGCGCGCGTCCGTTATTCTATAGGGTAAGCGTAACGTTCTCCCTACGAAGATATCATACTGAAGGAAACTGATGATGCGGTTTGACAGGCGCGTATTTCTCACTGGGCTGGTCGGTCTTGGTGCATGCTCCGGCACGCCGCCGGAAGTGGCCAGATTACCGGAATTCACAGGCTTTGTTTCGATTGATGCCGTGCGCTATTCGATCGAGCAGGGCGCCGATATTCTCACCAACCAGCGCCGCCTGACGGGCCAGCCATGGGAAGTAGCACGCCTTGTTCAGGCGCTAGAATTCCTGGCGGTGGAATTGCGCAATGGGCCGCGATCGAATGTGATGCTGCCCATCGCACAGATTGCGGTGCCGGCAGCGCGCCCTGAATGGCGCCAGGCTTTCGGCATCGCGGCTGATGCGCAGGCTCAGGAGGTGATTGATAGCCTGTCTGAACTCCGCAGCGCCTTTACGGCGCGCAGCCCCGGGGCAGCGGCGGCAGCCTTGCGCGCGCCATTGTTTACCCCGGGCGGACAAGAAACGCTCAATCGTTTCGGCAATCCGCCCGCCCTGCCGCGCACCTCCCGCGCCATGCTGGATGCGCGCCAGGAATTGACTACGAGTGACACCGAGAGACGTTCCTAGCGCATTTCTGTGCCGCCAAGTGATTCCGCTTGGCTCTCCGGTAAATGAGATCAAACAAGGGTTTAGTGCGTGGCCTCTGAATAAGTATGAACGGGATATGCACTAAACTGGCTCCAACCCCTTGGCGCGGAGCAATTTGACATCCGCGCCTTGCACCAAAAATTCCATGAAGGCGCGCGCGGCCTGAGGTTCTGCGGCATCAGCGAAGATGGCGGCGGAGAAGGTCATTACCTCACCAATTTCGGCGGGCAGCGTGCCGATAATGTCTATCCCCGGCACGGTCATCAATTCGCTCACCTGCTGAATGGCCAAAGCCACTTCGCCGCGCTTCAGCAATTCACCAGTAAAACCCTGGGGGATCACGGTGGCTTTCGCGTTGACTTCCGCCGCGATGCCAAGGCGTTCGATCAGCCCCGCAAAGAACAACCCGCTTGCCCCGGCGCGGGAATAGGCCAGCGATGGTGTCGCCAATAGCGTTGCACGAAAGGCGGCTGGCGTGCTGATATCGGGCCGCTTCGCACCGGCGGCAACAGCAACGCCAATGTGAGATAGCGCCAAATCGCGCCGGCTGCCTTCGGCAAAAACACCCTTGGCGATGAAATCATCCACGGCGGCGGCGGTCAGGATGGAGATATCGCCCCGCGCACCATCGGCGATGCGTTGGGAAATGCTTTTGGTCGGGTCAAACACCATGGCCGGCGCCGGGTTGGTCTTGGCCCAAAGTGGCGCCAGCACGTCAAGAACGCCCTGCAGCGCCAGCGTGGACATGATGGAAAGCGGCTGGGCCATGGTACGAATTCCTTGCAAAATGTTGTCCACAGAATGGCGGCTGCGAGGCTGCGCGGCAATCCGCCCCGATGACGCGTGATTACCGCATAGGCCGCGCAACAGTGCTGATTTAAAACGGCGTGGTGACGCAGATCATTTACCGGTGATATCAGGGCGCGACCGCCCACCCAATGAATGCCGCCCCTTGGCAGGAGGCTTGATGCCCGAAACCCCCGAAGGTCTGCTCGCCCGCCTTACTGGCGCCGGTATTGCCACGGAAACGCGCCATCACCCGGCGGTCTTCACCGTCGCCGAAAGCAAGGATTTGCGCGGCACCCTGCCCGGCGGCCATACTAAGAACCTGTTTTTGCGCCCGGCCAAGGGCGATGGCCCCTTCCTGCTGGCAACGCTTGAGGAATCCCGCCAAGTCTCCATCAATGCGCTGGCCCGCATGGCGGGATCGGGCAAGGTCTCCATGGGCAGTGCCGAGGAATTGATGGGCGTCCTGGGCCTGACACCTGGCTCGGTCACGCCCTTTGGCCTTGTGAATGCGCTGCCTGGCCGGATTCGCTTTGTCATGGATGCGGGGCTGATGCGCTATCCGGCGATTTGGGTGCACCCCTTGGTGAATACGGCTTCCACGGGCCTCGCACCCCAGGATTTGCTCGGCTTTCTGGCCGGGCTTGGCCATGAAACCCGGCTGCTGGAACTGGATGGCGCCTGAACCGCGCCGGGGTGGCTTGCTTCTGCGGCAATAGGGCGCATCTATGGGGTAACAAATCCAGGAAGTGCCGTGATGGACGTGATCTTCGACCCTAACCGCCCGCCCCAAAACGCCGCTGCCGGCGCCATCAAGGATGGGGACCAAGCCACTTTCGTGCAGGATGTGGTGCAGGCATCCAATGATGTGCCGGTGCTGGTGGATTTTTGGGCCACTTGGTGCGGCCCCTGCAAGCAGCTGACCCCCGCGCTGGAAAAGATGGTGACCGCCGCCGATGGCCGCGTGCGGCTGGTAAAAATTGATATTGATAAGAATCGCGGCCTGGTGCAGCAGCTTGTGCAAATGGGCCTGCCGCTGCAATCCGTGCCCACCGTGGTCGCCTTCTGGAAGGGACAGATCCTGGACCTATTCCAGGGCGCGCTGCCGGAATCGGAAGTGAAGCGCTTCATTGAAGGCCTGCTCAAACAAGCTGGCGGGCAAATGCCAACCGCTGATCTGCTGGGCGAAGCCAAGGCCGCCTTGGAAGAAGGCGATGCCACCACGGCGCTGCAAATGTTCGGCGCACTCGCGCAGCAGGAGCCGGAAAATGCCGAAGCCTTGGCCGGCGTGGCGCGCTGCCTGATGACGCTGGGTGAGGAAGAACAGGCGCTACAAGTCATTGAAAGCGTGCCGGAAAAGCTGCGCGCCCATGCCGAAATCGCTTCCATCCGCAGCGCCTTGGAATTGGCGTCAGAAGGGCGTGAGGCGCGGACGAAGCTTGCTGAATTTGAAGCGCGCCTGGCCGCTGACGCCAATGACCATGCGGCGCGCATTGACCTGGCGGTCGCGCTGAACGCCATGGAAGACCGCGCCGGCGCGGTGGATGCATTGATTGAGGCAATCGGGCGCGACCGAGCCTGGAATGAGGAAGCCGCGCGCAAGCAATTGCTGAAATTCTTCGAAGCCTGGGGCTTTGGTGACGCGGCGAGTGTCGCGGGGCGGCGCAAGCTTTCCTCTGTGCTGTTCCGCTAGGCGCGAAGTTCCACGCACCATGCCCCCCTTAGATTTGCGGCTTGCTCACCTGCCCAGCGAAATTGCGGTCTTCCCCCTGACGGGAGCCTTGCTGCTACCGCGCGGGCGCCTGCCGCTCAATATTTTTGAGCCGCGGTATTTGGCGATGACTTCGGATGCGCTGGGTCAGGGCCGGCTTTTCGGCATGGTGCAGCCTGATGCACGCGGCAAGGCCGGCGCCGCAGGGCCAGGGCTTTATCGCATCGGCTGCCTTGGGCGCATTTCATCCTTTAGCGAAACCGATGATGGGCGGCTGTTGATCACGCTGATTGGCGTGACGCGCTTCAGGATTCTGGAAGAATTGCCCTTGGCGGCCGACGGCTATCGCCGCGTGTGCGCCAATTACGCGGATTTTGTCACTGATCTTTTGGTAGCTGATCCACCACCGCTTGATCGCCCGGCGTTGCTTGGTGCGCTGCGCCCCTATTTCCAGGCGCGAGGCATTGAGGCGAATTGGGATGCGGTGGAACAAACGCCCGATGCACTGCTGGTGACAATGCTCGCCATGGTCTGCCCCTTTGATCCGCCGGAAAAACAGGCGCTGTTGGAAGCGGCCGAAGGGCCAGAGCGGTCAGAGATGCTGATCACACTGCTGCGCATGGGGGCGGCGGCCAATACGCCGAACCCTGGCAGCCTGAGTTGATGAAGGGAATTTCCCCGTGACGGAAACGCAACAAAAAGGCGGCGCGCTTGACCCCAAGCTGCTTGAAATCCTGGTCTGCCCCGTGACCAAGAAGCCACTGCGCTATGACCGCGACAAGGGCGAATTGATCAGCGACGCTGCGGGCCTTGCTTACCCGGTGCGCGATGGCATCCCGATTATGCTGCCGGATGAAGCGCGCAAATTGGACGCATGAGCGCACCCTCTGAAATCCGCCTGCGCAAGGCGGAAAAAATTCTGGAAATTGCCTTCGCCGATGGTGCGCGTTTCGCGCTGCCGGCCGAATATCTGCGCGTGGAAAGCCCAAGCGCGGAAGTGCAAGGCCATGGGCCGGGGCAGAAGGTGATTGTGGCGGGGCGGTGCCATGTTGGCATTATGGGGCTGGAACAGGTTGGCCATTACGCGCTCCGCATCAGTTTTGATGATTTGCATGATACGGGGATTTACACCTGGGAATATCTCCGACGCCTGGGTGAGGAACAGGAAAGCCGCTGGGCGGAATATCTGGTGGCGTTGGCAGCGCGAGGTCTGAGCCGGG
>JBILPX010000137.1:0-7836 GCA_044373565.1 Roseomonas sp. | reverse complement strand
GGGGCCGCAGGTCCTCCTCAGCCTCTTCCGCTAAGGATAGCAAGCCTGAGGGGTAGGTCTCTCAACCGACGAAAAAACTGGTGGCTCCGGCTTAGGCCGGGGCCACCGCCCTAAAAAACGGAGACAAAAAATGTCAACGCTCGTTCTCGAACTCCGCCAAGGCGACATGATGATCGTCAATGGCGCCCCAATCCGCTTCCGCAATCGCGCGCGGATCGAACTTACCGCCAAGGCGCGCTTCCTGTTCGGCAAGCAATTGATGACGCCAGACATGGCCGACACCCCGGCGCGGCGCATTTATTTTGCCCTGCAGACCGCCTATATCGGTGACCATGAGGAACGTAAGGCTGGCCTTGAACACGCCAAGCAGCTTGCTGGCGAATTTCGGGAAGCCACCACGTCCAATCTCGTGCGGGAATATCTCGATCGCGCTGTGGCTCTTGCCGAAGAAGATCAGTGCTACCAGGCGTTGAAATTCGCGCGCCGCGTGATGCGGCATGAGGAAGTGGTACTTGGCCTCGCACCAATCGCCCAGTTTGCAACCACGGCTGAATGACTGACAAACCCATGAACCAGATGGCAGGACTGCGCCGCTACGGCGCCGCACAACAAACGCGAAGCCCTCGGGAGCAGGAGGCAGATGTTTTCCGCCGCGTTAATTATGCGCTCAAGGCGGCAATCAATGCCGACGCCATCGAACGTGCCCGGGCAGTTGCGGATAATCGTCGGCTCTGGTTGGCCGTTGAAGCCGCCATGATGCATCCGGCCAACCAATTGCCCGCCGCGCTGAAGGCTTCCATCATAGGTATTGGTCGTTCAGCCCAGCGAGACATGGATACTCGGGAACCAGACCTCTCCTTCCTGATTAATTTGAATGATCAGATGATCCTTGGCCTGTCCGGCGACCCGGGCTGAACCTTCCGCTTCAGATCATGCGCATGAGTGTTCCATCTCGCCTTACGGCGTGATGGAACAGCGCTCCGCCCACATGCAGTGCAATCAGCACTACCAGCAGCCAGCCGCCAATGCTGTGCAGCAGGGATAGGATTTTCGCCAGACTTTCCCAGGCTTCCATGAATTTCGGGAATTCAATGAAGCCCAGATAGGCTGTCGCACCCCGCATCGGGAAGCCCCAGGCGTTCGTCGCCAGAAAGCCCAATATCGGCTGCAAAATCAGCATCCCATAAAGCGCATGATGCACGGCGGCGGAAGCGGTGCGGAGCATCTTCGGCATGTCATTCGGCGGGCTCGGCGGCGGGCTCAGCCAGCGCCAGGCCAGCCGGGCGAGGGCCACAAACAGGATGGTCAGGCCCGCGCTTTCATGCAGCGCGTAAAAACCCATCTTGCTGTCATCCTTCACATGCTGGATGACAAAACCAAGTGGCAGCGCCACCAGCATCAGGCCCAACGTCACCCAATGAAACAGCTTCGCAATCGCGCCATATTGCCCCGCCGGATGCGCGGCATCCGTCCCCTTGGGGGGCAAAGCTACCATGCCATCCATCACGATCTCCCTTTTTATTGTGCTCAGCATGGCACGAAGCCCCGGCTGCGCGCGAGGAATTTAACAACGTGATCGCCGCCCATGCGGATTGGAGCCTGGATCCGCGCAAGCGCTGGGTCACGCTGGCCCGGCGCCAGGCCCAGCATTGGCAAGTCACCGCCCCGCGCCTGGTGGGCGACCCCGCCACCTTGGCGGCAGCCCTGATCGCGGAAGGCGGCCCAGCCGCGCTTGGGCTTGACCTGCCGCTTGGCGTGCCGCGCGGCTTTGCCGAAACCCGCCCAGAACAATGCTTTCCAGCCTTTCTGGCGGCGCTTGCGGGAAACCCTGATTTCTTCGAGGTGTCACCAAGCCTGGAAACAATCTCCCCCGCCCGCCCCTTCTACCCGGCGCGCGGTATCAAGGGCATGACCCGCGCTGCCCATGCTGCGGCACTTGGTCTTGCCGATGCTGCTGGCCTGTCACGTGTATGTGACCGCGCCACGGCCGAACGCCCCGCCGGTGCTCCGGTATTCTGGACGCTTGGCGCCAATCAATCCGGCAAGGCGGCGATCAGCGCCTGGCGCGATTGGCTTGCCCCTGCACTTGCTGCCGGGGCGCCCTTCAAGCTTTGGCCCTTTGCGGGGGCGCTGCTTGATCTGCTCCGCCCCGGCCAACTTGCCCTGGCTGAGGTCTATCCGGCCGAGTCGCTCCGTCATCTGGGGCTGAAATTGGCGGGGTCAAAACGCGCTGAAGCGCCGCGCCGTGCGCTTGCACCGGGGCTGCGTGATGCGATGGCCACGCTATGCGTGACCGCTGATGAGGGTTTGGCTGAGATGATCCAAGCCGGCTTCGGCACCGATGCCGCCGGCGAGGATCGCTTCGATTCCCTGATTGGCCTGCTCGGCCTGATTGGTGTGATTGACGGCAAGCGCCCGGATTTCATCCCCGAAGACCCGATGATCCGCGCCTGGGAGGGTTGGGTATTGGGCCAAACCGCCCTGCCGCATTAACCGAGCGGCACGCCCGCCGCATCCTTCGCGGTCCTGATCGTCTGCAAGGTTTGCACCCGCAGCACATTGGGCGCCCCGGTCAACCGCGCAGTCAATTCATTCTCATGCGCCGTATTGCGCGCGACAAGGCGCAGCAGGAAATCCCCGCCGCCGCGGATCATGTGGCATTCGCGCACCTCTGGCCAGGAAGTTGCCAGCGCTTCAAACGCGTCCAGCACGCTTTGCTTTTGCGATTCCAGGCCGACAAGGGCGAAGAACATTACCTCCCAACCCAGCGCGGTGGGGTCTATGTCGGCGTGGTAGCCGCGAATCACGGCTTCTTCTTCCAGCCGACGCACGCGGCGCAGGCAGGGGGGCGCGGAAAGATTAACGCGCCGGGCAAGCTCCACATTCGTGATGCGGCCTTCTGCCTGGAGTTCCGCCAGAATCTGGCGGTCCAGGGAATCCAGGGCAGGCTCGGGGGTGGGGTTTTTGGAATTGGGCACGGCCCTTCATTGCTCAAAACCGGCTTGCCGCGCAATATCATTCCAAGATCAAGCCGCCGCAATTCCTTGGGTTGCCCCGCCGGGGCAATCATCCGATATCCGCGGCAGCAATTCATGGGTGCGGATCGTGGCCGAGACATTCCAAAGCAAGCTTCTCATTCTGGGTGCCGGGCCGGCGGGCTATACGGCGGCCATCTACGCGGCACGCGCGGGGCTTTCACCCCTGCTTGTGGCCGGGATGCAGCCAGGCGGGCAGCTGACCATCACCACCGATGTGGAAAACTACCCAGGCTTTGCGGAGGCCGTGCAAGGCCCCTGGCTGATGGACCAGATGGCCGCGCAGGCGACCCATTGCGGCACCAAGGTGGTGCAGGATGTGATTACGTCCATTGATCTCACGCGCCGGCCCTTCCGCGCGGTGGGCGATTCCGGCGATGTTTATGTGGCCGAAGCGCTGGTGATCGCAACCGGCGCGCAGGCGCGCTGGCTTGGCATTCCGGGTGAGAAGGAATTGGGCGGGTTCGGCGTTTCGGCTTGTGCCACCTGCGATGGTTTCTTTTATCGCGGCAAGGATGTGGCGGTGATTGGCGGCGGCAATTCGGCAACCGAGGAAGCGCTTTATCTTTCCAACCTCGCGCGCCATGTCACCTTGATCCATCGGCGCGATACGCTGCGTTCAGAGAAAATTCTGCAACAGCGGCTTTTCGCCAAGCCCAATGTCTCGATCATGTGGAATACGCTGACGGAAGAAGTGCTGGCCGATACATCCGGCCGCATGCCAGTAGCGCGCGGCTTGGCGCTGCGCGATCGCATCACCGGTGAAGCGCGCGAATTGAAGGTGGATGGTGTTTTCGTGGCCATCGGCCATTCGCCCGCAACCGCGCTGTTCCAAGGCCAGATCGGCATGGATTCAGAAGGCTATATCGAAACCACCCCCGGCAGCACGCGTACTTCCATCCCCGGCGTCTTTGCCGCGGGCGATGTGCAGGACAAGACTTATCGCCAGGCCGTCACCGCCGCCGGCACCGGCTGCATGGCCGCGCTTGAGGCGGAAAAATACCTTGCCGCCCAGGAAGCGGGCCACGCGGCGGCTGCCTGATGCCAACGGATTGGGACAAGCTTCGTATCTTTCACGCGGTTGCTGAGGCAGGGTCCTTCACCCATGCGGGTGACACGCTGAACCTGAGCCAATCCGCTGTATCGCGGCAAATTCAGGCCCTGGAAGAAGCGCTGAATGTGCCGCTGTTTCATCGCCATGCGCGCGGCCTGATCCTGACCGAACAGGGCGAAACCCTGAACCGCACGGTGCGAGAGGTTTTCGCGAAACTCGCGATGACCGAGACCATGTTGACCGAAAGCCGCGAACGCCCGGCGGGGCGACTAAAAGTGACATCCACCGTCGGCTTCGGCAGTACCTGGCTTGCGCCGCGTTTGAAGAAGCTTTTGGACCTACATCCGGAAATCAGTGTCACGTTGCTATTGGATGATTCGGATTTGGATATCGCCATGCGTGAAGCTGACGTGGCGATCCGCATGCATGCGCCGCGGCAGCCGGAATTGATCCAGCGCCATATCGCAAACTTCGGCTGGCGGATTTGTGGTGCGGCTTCCTATCTGAAGACTATCGGCATCCCGCAGCGGCCCGAGGATTTGGATGCGCATCGGCTGATCATCTACGGCGACTATCAGCCGCCGATTGAAAACATCAATTGGCTCGCCGAGGTCGGCCGGCGCCCCGGCACGGCGCGGCGCGCGGCGATTGAGCTTAATTCCATACCCGGCATGGTACAGGCGGTCCGCAGTGGTTTGGGGCTGGCGGCGCTGCCGGATTATATTGGCGCGGAGCTGGATGAATTCGTTCAGGTCCTGCCCGGGGTGAAGGGGCCGAAGATTGAGGCTTACTTCGTTTATCCCGAAGAAATGAGGCATTCCAAGCGCGTAGCGGTTTTCCGGGACTTCCTGGTGGCGGAGCTGACTGGGGCGCTGTGACCGAATGTTACAGCAAAGGCCTGAGTTATGCGTTTTCTGCATGGCCGTGTGGTGAAGAACGGGAACCACAACCAGCGCGAGAGCGGCTATAAAATGCGCATCCGACGTTGTTCGGAAGGGGTCCGTTGATCCCTCGTCTCCCAGACGTGAAGCCTCCCTGTTGACTTGGCCCGGAGACCTTATGGTTTTCGGGCCATTCTTTTTTGGGTCGATGCTTGGGATGCAGCATCCTGCTTTACAATTTATCAATCCTTAATGTAGTCGCCGTTCAGGCAACCTTTCTGAGGAGTGGCTCCTTTGGGACAAGGATTTGGTCGCGCCCCAGTAGCTTCGCTATTTGTCGGGCTGCTTGCGGCGTTCCCGCCACTGGTTGTTGCATCTATCGTCGGTGTTTTTGAAACTCCCGATAGCGGTGCTTATCTAACTTATGCCCAAATGCTCGTACGCGGCCCTCTGCCACGCGGTGAAGCGTTGCTGGGCTCCGGTTTTTTGCCAGCCCCACTTTATCGTACGCCGGGTTATCCCGCTGTGATCGCTTTCATGCAATTTCTTGCGCCCACGAACTGGTTGTTCCTGCTGCTTGGTTTGCAAATCCTTGGGCAGGCCGTGCTTGCGGCGTACGCCCAACAAGTTGGTCTGGCGCTTGGCCTCAAGCCGCCGCTGGCATTCCTGGCCGCCCTGATGCCTGCGGTGGGATCAGTGGCAGTTTTCCAATCAGCGGTCATGACTGATGCAGTTTTTGGCACGCTTTTTAGCGCGGCGATGCTGTTGCTGCTCCATGCTGGGCTCGCGGCTGATGAAAAGAGGTTAGGCAAACTGCTGATCGCTGGGTTCCTGATGGGTGCAGCGGCCACCATCAGGGAAGCGACCCCTTATCTTATGATTGCGCTTCTGCCCGCCATCTTTATCGCCACGCCAAAAGGACGCCGGTTGCTTGGGTTCGTGGCTGTTATTTTGCCAACGATTTTGGTTTGCGCGCTTATCATGATGGATCATTATCGCCGATCTGGCCATTCAGTGCTTTCAACCTCTAAGCAGCTGGTCATGGTGCAGGCCTTACTACCTTTGGTGACGCGTGACGTGCCGGTCTTTGAAGGCGACACGCTTTTTGAGCGTACCGCGCGGGAAGTCATTGTGGGGACTGACTACTTCAGCATTCAGCGTCTCAACATCCGCCTATTCGAAGCCGGTATGACCGCGCCCGAAATTGCTGCCGCTGCGTCGGCCAATTACGCGCGCGCTTGGCGTCAATTCCCGGTCGAGATGCTTCGGGCGACAGCTTCTCGTCTACCGGTAAAAATGTTGTGGATCACTTTCATGCCAGTGGATACGGCGGCCGATGTGCATCGACAAACGGGGGAGCCACGCCCCTGGTTTGGGCGGCCAGAGGCACTTTGGCAGCGTTTCCAGAATGGTTCGATCTTTGCCTTGACCATATTGCTCGCCTTATGGCTGGGACGGGCGATAGGATTAGCGGTCACCCTGGCGGCGATCCTGTCGCCTTTTGCACTCCGTGCATCCGACAAGCGACGTTGGGCCGTTATAGGTGCTTGGCTGGCCAGTGGCGCCTTTGTCGCCGTTTATCTGCCAGTACATTTGGAGCAGCGCTACCTTATCCCAATCGTACCAATGCTGTGCTTATTGGGTGGATTGAGCATCCAGGCGGCGTATGAGGCAAGACGTAGGCGCCCTGCCACCTAGGCCTACGCGAAGCGGCTTCCAGTTCCTCTTGACTACCCACTCACAAAGCGTTGCCATGGCGCCATAATCCGCGCTGCATGGCGCGATCAATAACGGGGAGGATCAACATGAGAAACACCATCACACGCCGCACCACCTTGGGCCTTGGCGCCGGCTTGCTCGCCGCACCCGCCATCGTTAGCGCGCAGGGCAATTGGCCAACGGGGCCCATTCGCTTCATTGGGCTTTTCCCGCCAGGCGGGGGCACGGATATCCTGTCCCGCTTCTGGTGCATTAAAATGAGCGAGATCACCGGCCAGCAATTCGTTGTCGAAAACCGCTCCGGTTCCGGCGGCAATGTGGGGACGGAAGCGATTGCGCGATCCAACCCTGATGGCAATACCATCGGGCTTGCTTCCGTTGCGCCACTTGCGATTTCGCCAACACTTTACTCGCGGCTGAATTACAATCCTGCGCGCGACATCGCGCTGATCTCAGGCCTGTGGCAATTGCCGAATATGCTTGTATTGAACAATGATGTTCCGGCGCGGACGGTCCCTGAATTGATCGCGTTGCTGAAGGCCAATCCGGGCAAATATGCCTTTGCGTCATCCGGGTCTGGCACCACGGTTCATCTTTCTGGCGAAATGTTCAAATTCATGGCTGGCGTGGATATGCTGCATGTGCCCTATCGCGGGGCGGCGCCGGCGCATATTGATCTGGCGGGTGGGCGCGTCCACATGATTTTTGATAATATCCCGCAAGCTTTGGCGCTGGCCCGTGACGGCCAGGTCCGCGCGCTTGCCGTGACGGGCGCCGCGCGCAGCCCACAAGCGCCCGAGATTCCGGCCATGGCGGAATTCCTGCCGGGCTTTGACATTTCTTCCTGGGGTGGCGTTTGCGCGCCGGCGGGGATTTCCCCCGCACTCATTCGACGGATCAATGAACTCACCAAGCAATCACTGGAAAGTGAGGATCTGAAGAAGCGCTTCTACGATAATGGCGCCACCACCTGGTACACGACGCCCGAAGAATTCGTGAAATTCCGCGCCGATAATGAAGCCGCCTTCGCGCCGCTCATTCGTGCTTCTGGTGCGAAGGTGGATTGAGCCGAGAGCGTTTTCAAGCCAAGTGGTATCACTTGGCGGCTCGGAAAATGCGACCGGACAAGGAAGCATGTTCAAGCCAG
>JBILPX010000136.1:0-7853 GCA_044373565.1 Roseomonas sp. | reverse complement strand
ATGGTTGGTGCGCCGGCAGCTTGGGGCATGGGCTTGCAGCCCTCGGGCGGGGTGGTGAAGGAACGTATTTCGTCCTTCAACACCATGGTCTTCGCCATCATCACCGCCATCACGATTTTTGTGCTGGTGCTGCTGGCTTATTGCGTGTGGCGCTTCCGCGAAGAACGCAACCCGGTCCCGTCCTCGACCAGCCATCACACGGGCTTGGAAATCGCCTGGACCGTGATCCCGGTGCTGATCCTGTTGGTGATTGCCATCCCGTCCTTCCGCTTGCTCTATTTCCAGGATCGCGCGGTGGATGCGGATATGACGATCACCGTGCAGGGCCGTCAGTGGTACTGGAATTACACCTATTCGGATCACGGGAACTTCACCTTTGATAGCTACCCGGTTCAAGAAGCTGATCTGAAGCCGGGCCAGATCTTCAAGCTTTCGGTTGATAACGAACTGGTGATCCCGGTTGGGGCCAGTATCCGCGTGCTGACCACGGGCCATGATGTGATCCATTCCTTCTTTGTGCCGGCGCTTGGTATCCAGAAATACACCATCCCAGGCCGTACGCTGGAAACCTGGATGCGCGCGGATCGCCCCGGCATCTTTTACGGTCAGTGCAATCAGATTTGCGGCACGAACCACTGGTTCATGCCGATTGCCGTGCGCGCCCTGCCGCGCGCCGAATTCGACACCTGGGTTGCCGATGCGCAAAAGCGCTTCGCCCAGGCTGATGGTAGCGCGCCGGCGATTGCCGTCGCGCCCGCTTCTCAGGAACAACTTCAGATCGCGGAGGCCCGCCGGTAAGGCGCGGCTCAGGGAAGACAAACATGGCAACCGCTTCGCACGCCCACCACGACGAACATCACGATCACAAGCCGGGCTTTGTGTCCCGCTGGTTCTTTTCCACGAACCACAAGGATATTGGCACGCTCTACATCATCTTCTCGCTGTTTGCAGCGGTGGTGGGGATTGGCATTTCGCTGCTGATGCGCCTTGAACTGATGTTCCCCGGCATGCAGATTTTTACCGATGGCCAGATGTGGAATGCCTATGTTTCGGCCCATGGGCTGATCATGGTGTTCTTTGTGGTCATGCCCGCGCTGATTGGCGGCTTCGGCAATTGGTTTGTGCCGATCATGATCGGAGCGCCTGATATGGCCTTCCCACGCATGAACAACATCTCCTTCTGGCTGCTGGTGCCGGCCTTCCTGCTGCTTGCGTCGAGCATGTTCGTGGGCGAAGGCGCTGGCGCGGGCTGGACGATCTATCCGCCGCTGTCAGACAGCACCTTCCATTCCGGCCCGGCGATGGATTTGGCGCTGTTTTCGCTGCACCTGGCGGGCGCTTCTTCCATCATGGGCGCGGCCAACTTCATCACCACCATCTTCAACATGCGCGCCCCTGGCATGACGCTGCACAGGATGCCGCTATTCGTTTGGTCCATGCTGGTTACGGCCTTCCTGCTGCTGCTCGCGGTGCCGGTACTGGCGGGCGCGATCACCATGCTGATCACAGACCGCAATTTCGGCACGGCCTTCTTCCGCCCTGAAGGCGGTGGTGACCCGGTGCTGTTCCAGCATCTGTTCTGGTTCTTCGGCCATCCGGAAGTCTACATCATGATCCTGCCGGGCTTCGGCATTATCAGCCACATCATTTCTACCTTCAGCCGCAAGCCCGTGTTCGGTTACCTCGGCATGGCTTACGCGATGGTGGCGATTGGCTTTGTTGGCTTCCTTGTCTGGGCGCACCACATGTATACATCTGGTATGGATGTGGACACACGGGCCTACTTCATGGCGGCCACTATGGTGATCGCGGTGCCGACTGGCGTGAAAATCTTCTCCTGGATCGCGACCATGTGGGGCGGTTCCATCAAGATGGACACGCCAATGCTATTCGCCATTGGTTTCATCTTCCTGTTCACCGTGGGTGGCGTGACAGGCGTGGTGCTGGCCAATGCGGGCATCGATCAGGTGCTGCACAACACCTATTACGTGGTGGCGCATTTCCATTACGTGCTGTCGCTTGGTGCGGTGTTCTCGATCTATGCGGGCTTCTATTACTGGATCGGCAAGATGTGCGGCCGGCAATATCCGGAAACGCTCGGCAAGATCCATTTTTGGATGACCTTCATCGGCGTGAACCTGACCTTCTTCCCGATGCATTTTTCGGGCAATCAGGGCATGCCGCGTCGTTACCCGGATTATCCGGATGCTTTCTGGGGGTGGAACTTTGTCGCCTCAATCGGCTCTTTCATTTCGGTCGCGTCCTTCGTGTTCTTCTTCTATATCGTGTGGGTGACCATGCGCTCTGGCGTGAAAGCCGCGGCCAATCCCTGGGGTGAAGGTGCGACGACCTTGGAATGGCAAGTGGCGTCGCCGCCGCCCTTCCACACTTTTGAGGAAATTCCTCGTCTGCGCTAAGGCGCTCAACCAATGGGATGATGATGAGCGATTCAGTCATCGACAACGGCAAGGGGGGCGCGGCCCCCCTTCCTGTTTCCTACAATATCTCGGAAGTGAGCGATTGGGTCGCGCTACTGAAGCCGCGCGTCATGTCGCTGGTGGTGTTCAGCGCCGTGGCGGGGCTGCTGGTCGCGCCGGGGTATTTGCATCCCGTGCTGGCCGTGATCGCCATTCTTTGCATTGCGGTGGCTGCCGGTGCCGCGGGCGCCATCAATATGTGGTATGATCGCGATATTGATGCGGTTATGCGCCGTACCGCGCGCCGACCCATTCCCGCCGGGCGCATCGCGCCTGATGCCGCGCTTGCTTTTGGCATTCTGCTTGGCGTTGGGTCTGTCGTGGTGATGGCTTTCGCTACCAATTACCTGGCCGCTGGCGTGCTTGCCTTTTCCATTCTGTTCTACGTGGTGGTTTACACCATGTGGCTGAAGCGCCGCACGTCCCAGAACATCGTTATTGGCGGTGCCGCGGGCGCCTTTCCGCCGCTGATCGGCTGGGCCGCTGTGACGGGCGACATCACGCTGGTGCCGATTATTCTTTTCGCCATCATCTTCATCTGGACACCGCCGCATTTCTGGGCGCTTTCGCTTTGGGCGCATGAGGATTACGCCAAGGCCGGGGTGCCCATGCTGCCCGTGACTGAAGGCGCCCGAGAAACCCGCAAACAAATCCTGGTCTATACGCTGGCACTGGCGCCGCTTGGTTTGGTGCCGTGGCTGATCGGCTTTTCCGGACCAGTCTATGGCGCGGTTGCAGCGCTGCTTGGCTTGAATTTCATCCGCCATGCGGTCGCCGTATTGCGTGAGCCGCAGGATGCTGAAGGCCGCAGCCTTGAAGGCGACAAGGCGGCCAAGAAATGCTTCCGCTTTTCGCTGACCTATCTTTTCGCGCTTTTCGCTGTACTGGCCGCTGAAAAGCTGATCCTTTCGCCATGACCCCTGAAGAACGTGCCATTTTCGAAAAGCGTCGCCGCGGGCGCAATATTGCGCTGGGATTGGTGCTGGTCGGTCTTTCTTTGCTGTTCTATTTCATCGGCATCGCGCGCCTGCTGCGGTCTTGAGCAGCGGCGCGGCGCTTCCCAGATGAAGGCTATGGAACAGCAAGCACAGAAAACAGTTCTCGCGCGGCGCAATCGCCGCACCGGCTTAGCCGCGGCAGGGATTGTGACCTTCATGGTTGGGCTTTCTTTCGCCGCCGTCCCGCTTTACGATCTGTTTTGTCGGGTTACTGGCTTTGGCGGCACCACGCAGCGCAGCGCGGCGGCACCTGGCGCGGTAGGCGATCGGCAAATCACCATCCGCTTCAATGCGACCACGCACCCCAACCTGCCTTGGCGCTTCACCCCCGAACAGCCGAGCGTGACGCTGCGCCTTGGTGAAGAAGGTCTTGCCTTCTATGCTGCGGCGAACCGCGCTGATACGGCGGTCACCGGCATTTCGACCTATAATGTGACACCGGAGAAGGTCGGGCGCTATTTCCATAAGATCGCCTGCTTCTGTTTTGATGAGCAGACCCTGTCGCCGGGCGAGCGGGTGGATATGCCCGTGACCTTCTGGGTGGACCCGAAAATCGCTGAGGACCCGAATACGCGAGACATCACCACCATCACACTTTCCTATAGCTTCTTCCGCACCATCGAAGATGCGAAAAAGGCTGGCGCACTTGCCAATGCGGGGCCGCATGTTGGGCGGGCCGGCACAAGGCAGAATTGATTGACGTATAACGCCGGTTTTCATGCCCGATGGGCTTGATTTCAGGGGCGGTTTCAGGATTGATGCGGACGTCCAGTTCGGGCACTAAGCCCGTACCCGAGGAAGGCACCAGGACTGAAAATGGCAAGCACATCTCACGCGCAGGCAACCACGGCGGAGGGCGAAGCGCCGCCGCTGCATAAACATCCCTATCACTTGGTTGATCCGTCACCCTGGCCGCTGGTGGGGTCCTTTGCCGGTGGCGCGCTGGTGCTGGGCATCGTCCTTTGGGCGCATTACGGCGATCGCGTTGTCTTCTTCCTGGGCCTCGCCGGCATTCTGGCCACCATGTTCTTCTGGTGGCGCGATGTGGTGAAGGAAAGCCGCACGCCGGGGCTGCATACGCCAATCGTGCGCATTGGCTTGCGCTACGGCATGACGCTGTTCATCGCCTCCGAAGTCATGTTCTTTGTAGCCTTCTTCTGGGCCTATTTCCATTTCGCGCTGTTCCCGGTGCATGTTTCGGGCGCTGAAGTGGCGATGTGGCCGCCTAAGGGCACGCTGACCTTCGATCCCTTCGATCTGCCCTTCCTGAATACAATGATCCTGCTGCTGTCTGGCTGCACGGTCACCTGGGCGCACCATGCGCTGCTGAACAATGACCGCAAGGGGCTCATCAGGGGCCTGACCATCACAGTGGTACTTGGCGTGATCTTCTCCGGCTTGCAGGCTTGGGAATACAGCATGGCGCCGTTCAAATTTAATGGCGGTGGCATTTATTCCTCGACCTTCTTCCTGGCGACCGGCTTCCACGGCTTCCATGTCATGGTCGGCACAACCTTCCTGTTTGTCTGCCTAATCCGCGCCATTAAGGGGCATTTCACGCCGGAACGTCATTTCGGCTTTGAAGCCGCTGCCTGGTATTGGCATTTCGTTGATGTGGTCTGGCTGTTCCTGTTTGTCTGCATCTATTGGTGGGGCGCGGGCGAAATCGCGCATCACTGAAGTTTGGCAGGCGCCGCCCATGGAAACGCATGGCGGCGCCAGCTTGCTAAAATCAAACACCCTTGACCGATGCGGGCGAAGCGCCGGCGGTGGCAGGGATTTTTCGAATTGGCGTCGCTGATGGTGGTGCACGCCGCCGAGGCCATGCTGCTTGGCTTGCAATGGCGCCATCGCCCTACGATTTGAATTTGTGATGTTCTCTCGCCGTATGCTGTGGCCCGCTTTGGCGGGGCTGCCCGTTCTGATCATTCTGCTGGGGCTCGGCACCTGGCAGGCGCAGCGTTTGGCGTGGAAGACCGATTTACTGGAGCGCATTGCCGCTGCCGAGGCCGCCGCGCCCGCGCCCTTCAACGACTCGCCGGTGCCTTACGCGAAGCTTGAGGCTGTTGGGCGCTTCGACCATGCACGCGAAGCCCTGCTTGGCGTTGAAATTCGCGCGAATAGGATGGGTGCGCGGCTGATCGTGCCCTTCCTGCGCGATTCCGGCCCGCCCCTGCTGGCGGATCGCGGTTGGGTCCCCGTGGATGGGCTGGCCGGCCTGCCGCGGCCTGAGGGCGTGCAGCGCATCACCGGCTATATCCGCTTTGGCGAGGCCGCCGGGCGCTTCGCCGCGCAGGATGATGTGGCGGGGCGACGCTTTTTTCACTTTGATCCCGTGGCGATTGGCGCGGCGCTCGGCCTGCCAGGCACCGCGCCCTATTCCTTGGTGCTGCTCGGCCCCGCAGGCAGCCTGCCAGAGCCCGCGCAGAGCCTGCCAAGGCCGCGGAACAACCACCTTGGCTATGCCATTACTTGGTATGGCTTGGCGCTATCGCTGATTGGCGTTTTTGCTGCCTTTGCGTGGCGCAATAGGAATAAAGGCTGAAGCTTGGCCAATTTAATATTTCACAAAAAACAACGATAACACCAATTAAATGAGAAAAAGCGAAACGCAGCGGATGGATAAAACTGATCCGATTTTCCCTATAGAAAATGCTGCGGCGCCAGCCCATGGTCGCGCGCCTCGCGCGAAAGCGCCTCACGATAATCGGGATGGGCAAGGCCGATGATGGCCCGCGCGCGTTCAGCGACCGAAAGCCCCTTCAGATTGGTAAGGCCGTATTCGGTGACAACATACATCTGATCGGACCGCGCAGTGGTGACGACATTGCCCGCTGTCAGGTTCAGAACAATGCGGCTTTTCCGCACTCCCTTGCGTTCATAGGTTGATGCCAGGCAGATGAAGCTCTTGCCGCCCTTGGACGCATAGGCGCCGCGCACGAATTGCGCCTGGCCGCCCGTGCCGCTGATATGGCGATGACCATCGGATTCGGATGCCGCCTGGCCCTGAAGATCAATCTGTGTGGTGTTGTTGATCGCGACCGCACGGTCATTGCGGGCGATGATTTCGGGCATATTGGTTTCATCAACGGGTCGGACGATGAAATCATCATTATCGCGCAGCGTGTCATAAAGCCTGCGGCTGCCGAGGGCGAAGCTGTAGGTGACCACCCCCTGATCGAAAGCCTTGCGTGCTCCGCTGATCCGCCCGGCAAGGTAAAGTTCAACCAGCCCGTCATTCAGCATTTCGGTATGGATGCCAAGATCGCGCACCGAAGATTGCTGCAACAGCGCGGTGACCGCATTGGGCATGCCGCCAATGCCCATTTGCAGGCAGGAACCATCTTCGATCTGCTCGGCGATCAAGGCTGCTACGGCGCGGTCCACCTCAGACGCTTCGGCATTGGGTAATTCCGGCGTTGGCACATCATCGCCCTCAGTCACGTAATCCACCTGGCTGCGATGCACGCGCACATGCGTGCCAACCACGCGCGGCATATCGGGCAGCGTTTCGATGATGAGAGTCTTGGCGGTTTCGACAATGGCGGGATGCCAGATATTGACCGGGCCAAGATTGAAATAGCCGTCCGCATCCATCGGCGCTGCACGGAGGGCGGCGATGTCTGTGCGCGGGATAAAGCGGCGGTAATGGTCCGGGATTTCACCAAGATGGCAGGGCAGGTAATTGACCAGCCCCTGGTCATGCTTGCGCCGACCATAATCCGAAAAATACCAGTTTTAGCAGGCGAAATGTGCCCCTTCCGGGCCCTGTTCCAGAAAGGCGCGCGGTTTTTGTTCTGGCGAATGCCCCAAAAAACCATCTAGGCGCCGGGTGAATGGTAGCGGCGAGCGGACTTGAACCGCTGACCCCGGCATTATGAGTGCCGTGCTCTAACCAGCTGAGCTACGCCGCCATTCCGGAGCATTTTCAAGCCAAGTGGATAACTTGGTGACCAGGAAAATGCGACCAAATGAGCCCTGGAGCTTGCCTGCCGCAGGGCAAATAAGCCTCGGGTCGGGGAGTTAGGCCGCTGCCCGGTCAGTGTCAACCGAAAGCCGCGCCCGCAAGAAGCCGCCGCCCAATACGCGGCCCCCATCATACACCAGCAGGCCTAGCCGGGTGCGATCACGCCGGGTGCGTCCAAAACCACGCGCACAAGCCCTGCCGACCCATCCCAGGCGGCCTGATGCCCTGCCTCTGGTCCAGCACGCGGCCATCGGCATGGAGGAATTCACCGGGTTGGGCGGCATCCGGGCGCAAATTAATGGCCAGCGCATCATAACGCCCGGCGATCACAAAAAAATATCCTGGCTATCGGGCTTTTCCGCCACCGCCAGGCCAAGCCGCGCGGCGGCGGCACGTGCTTAGCCTTTCACC
>JBILPX010000135.1:0-7860 GCA_044373565.1 Roseomonas sp. | reverse complement strand
ATACCCCGTAGTGCCTGTTTCTTGCTGGGCAGATCAATGGCACTACGGGGTATGAGGAAGCCGGCGCCCAAGGGCTGATGGCTGGGATCAACGCGGCGCGGCGCGCTTCTGGCGCCGATCCAGATGCGTCACTGACGCGTAGTGAAGCCTATATCGGCGTTCTGGTGGATGATTTGACGCTACAGGGTGTATCTGAACCTTATCGCATGCTGACCGCGCGGGCAGAGCATCGGCTTTCCCTTCGGGCGGACAATGCGGGACTTCGGCTCACTGAACGCGGTATTGCTTGGGGCTGTGTTGGGTCTGAACGTGCTGTACGCCACAGCGCCTTTGCGACAGCGGTTTCCGCCGCCTTGGCGCGTGCTGCTACGGATGGTGCCTCTCCCGCTGCGCTTTCCGGCTTTGGGATTACGGTCAATCAAGATGGGCGTCGTCGTTCGGTGCTTGAGGTGCTGGCTTTGCCTAGCGTGGCGATGGACAAGATTGAAGCAGCCTTTCCTTGGCTGCGGGATATAGGCACGCCTATCCGTACGCAGTTGGAAGCTGAAGCTCTCTACGCTCCCTATTTGCGCCGGCAGGAGGCCGAGCGGCGCCTTCTGGAGCGAGAAGAGAAAGCAAACATCGCCGCAACGCTCGATTTCGATGCAGTGGATGGGCTTTCAGCCGAAATGCGGCAGCGTTTGAAAGCCGCGCGGCCCGCCACACTCGGCGCGGCTGGGCGTGTTCAGGGCGTCACGCCGGCCGCCTTGGCGGCGCTTGCGGTGCATTTGCGGCGCGACGCTCAGCGTTTCACGTGAAACACTCCCCAGAAACCGCAGCACGGCTCGCTGCGTATCGCGATCTGCTGCTGCGGTGGAATACCCGTATCAACTTGATTTCAGCCGAAACTGTCAACGAAATAGACCTGCGCCACATCTCGGATTGCGCGCAATTGCAGCCGCTCTTGCCCCAGGATGGACCGATTGCTGATTTAGGCTCGGGTGCTGGTTTACCGGGCTTGGTGCTTGCCATCCTAGAGCCGGAGCGTGAAATACATCTTGTGGAATCAGACAAGCGCAAGGCTGCCTTTCTGATCGAAGCAAGCGCCCAATTGAAGCTGCAATTGGTACGTGTGCATGCTTGTCGAGTAGAAAACGCGAGGCTCCCCCCGCTTTCAGCTATCACCGCCCGCGCCCTTGCCCCCCTTATGGCGCTGCTGCCCTATGCAGTGGACTTCCTCGCCTCAGGCGGCGTCGCGGTATTCCCTAAAGGCAAGACCGCCGAGAAAGAGTTGACGGAAGCCGTCCTGGGCTGGCACTTCACTTGTGAGCGCATTCCAAGCACCACCAATCCCGAAGCAACCATCTTGCGCCTGAGTAATATCCATCGTGTCCAGCCCTAAGCCTGCCAGGCCGAAAATCATCGCCATCGCCAATCAAAAAGGCGGGGTGGGCAAGACCACGACTGCGATCAACCTTGCGACCGCGCTCGCCACCACGCGCAAGGTTCTGCTGATTGACCTGGACCCGCAGGGCAATGCCTCAACCGGGCTTGGCTTGCCGCGGCAGGAAAGGGGCCAAGGCAGCTATGCGCTACTTGTTGGTGCCGCGCCCCTGGCAGAATTGATCAGGCCATCACGCATCCCGCAGCTTGGCTTGCTGCCTGCTGATGCCGATTTGGCCGGCGCAGAGATTGAATTGATTGATCTCGAGGCCCGCGAAAGGCGCCTGCTGAACGCTCTGGACGCCGCCGGAGATGTCCTGGCCGGCACCGACCTGATTATCATTGATTGCCCGCCATCGCTCGGCCTGATTACGCTGAATGCCCTGGTCGCGGCGGATGAGGTTTTGGTGCCGCTGCAATGCGAATTTTTTGCGCTTGAAGGCGTTTCCCAAATCACGCGCACCATTGAACGCGTCAGCAAAAGCTTGAACCCAAACCTTAAGCTCGGCGGCATTATTCTGACTATGTTCGATAAGCGAAACAATCTTTCTGAACTTGTCGCTGCCGATGTGCGCGCCTTTTTTGGCGACAAGGTCTATGAAACAGTTATTCCTCGAAACATTCGCATCACTGAGGCACCATCCCACGGCCTGCCCGTGCTGGTTTATGATCATCGCTCGGCGGGTGCGGAAGCCTATGTCGCACTCGCGCAGGAATGGATCCGCCGCGAGAAGCAACTAAAGGAAACGGCCCAATGAAAAAGCCCGCCCGGCTCGGTATGGGTCTCTCCGCCCTTATGGGCGATGCGCCGGCGGCGCCAAGCACGCCCCAAGCTGGCCCGCCGCGCAGCTTGCCGATTACCATGATCGAACCCGGCCCCTTTCAACCGCGCATGGAACCGGACCGCCAAGCGCTGCAGGAATTGGCCGCTTCCATCATCGAACACGGCATTTTGCAGCCCCTGCTCGTGCGTCCGAAGCCAGGTGCTGCCGGACACTACCAGATCATCGGAGGCGAACGCCGCTGGCGCGCGGCGCAGATCGCCAAGCTGCATGATGTTCCTGTTGTTATTCGCGATTTCGATGACCGCATGGCCATGGCTGCCGGCCTGGTTGAAAACCTGCAACGCGAAGACCTGAACGCCATCGAAGAAGCCGAAGGTTTCTCCCGCCTGATCGAACAATTCGGCCTTAATCAGGAAAGCCTCGCGCGCGCCGTTGGCAAATCACGCAGCCATGTCGCCAATACGCTTCGCCTGCTGAATCTGCCCACGCCAATCCGCGAGCATCTACGCGCCGGTCGCCTCAGTGCCGGCCACGCCCGCGCCCTGCTGGGTGCGGAAGAACCCGAAAAACTAGCCGCGCAAATCCTGACGCGCGGCCTTTCGGTGCGTCAGGCCGAAGCTATGGCCGCGGCGCAACCGAAAAACCCCGAAGCGCGGCGCACTAACGCCAAGGATTCCGATACGCTGGCGCTTGAACGCCAATTGCTTGAACGGCTCGGCCTGCAAGTTGCCATCAAGCATTTCGGCAAGGGCGGGCAGGTCACCATCAGCTACAATGATCTTGATCAGCTTGATGGCCTGATCCGCCTGTTGATGCCCGAAGCATAACGCCCCCCTCACACCCGGGAGCTTAACCTTGTCCAAACTCAATGATCTGGATGCCACTGATCTTGCCATCCTCCGCCTGATCCAGGCGGATGCCTCGCTCTCCCTCGGCGATAT
The DNA here is from genome assembly GCA_044373565.1 of Roseomonas sp. Lineage (GTDB taxonomy): Bacteria > Pseudomonadota > Alphaproteobacteria > Acetobacterales > Acetobacteraceae > Neoroseomonas. The sequence continues at coordinate 4,712 of JBILPX010000135.1, read as the reverse complement.
CGCGAAGGAGGTGGGGCTGACGCAAACCCCATGCTGGAAACGCATCCGCCGCATGGAGGAAACTGGGATCATCACCGGGCGCGTGACGCTGGTGAATGCTGAAAAGCTGGGTCTTGGCATTTCGGTTTTTGTTGCGATCGAAACCGGCGACCATTCTGCCGCCTGGATTGAAAGCTTCGCGCAAACCGTCACCGATATGCCCGAAATCGTCGAATGCTGGCGGCTTGGCGGGGATGTGGATTACCTGCTGCGCGTCGTTGTTTCCGACATGACCGCCTATGATGGCTTTTACCGAAAGCTGACCGCCCGGGTTTCCAGCCTGCGCAAGGTAACATCTCGTTTTGCCATGGAATGCGTGAAATCCACAACCGCGCTTCCTATCTAAAGCCTGCTTGCCAATTGACCCGGAAGGGCCTGCGCCCTAGCCTTCGGCAGCATCAAAAAAAAGGGAGGATATGCCGGCATGACCGTGCATTTCTGTGTGCATGACGAAGGCGATTCCGTCGGCGTCGTCGTTGTCGAAGGGATCAAATCCGGCCAGGCGTTGAATGGCTGGATCATGGATCAGGATAAGATGATCGCCTTCAACGCCAAGTCGGATATTCCGATCGGCCATAAGCTTGCCATTCGCGCCATCGCTGCCGGCGACACCATCATCAAATACGGCGTTGATATCGGTAAAGCGGTGAAGAATATCGCTGCCGGCGAGCATCTTCACGTCCACAACGTCAAAACGAAGCGGTGGTAAGCGCCATGGGCATCAATCTGAAAAACGCTGCCTTTGAAGGCTGGCGCCGCGAAAATGGCCGCATGGGCGTGCGCAACCACGTCATCATCCTGCCAGTTGATGATCTTTCCAACGCTGCCTGCGAAGCGGTCGCTAACAACATCAAAGGCGCGCTCGCGATCCCGCACGCCTATGGCCGCCTGCAATTCGGCGCGGATCTGGATTTGCATTTCCGCACGCTGATCGGCACGGGCAGCAATCCCAATGTCGCCGGCGTGGTGGTGATTGGCATTGAACCAGGCTGGACCGGCCGCATTGTTGAAGGCATCGCCAAATCCGGCAAGCCGGTGGAAGGCTTCGCCATTGAACAGAATGGCGACATCAACACCATCGCCAATGCGTCCCGCGCGGCCTATCGCATGGTCAAGCATGCTTCGCGCCTGAAAAAGACCCGCGCTTCGATGCAGGAGCTTTGGGTTTCCACGAAATGCGGCGAAAGCGATACCACATCGGGCCTCGCTTCCTGCCCGACGGTCGGTGATTCCTTCGACAAGCTCTGGGCTAACGGTAATACGCTGGTGTTCGGTGAAACCACTGAACTCACGGGTGGCGAGCATTTGGTTGCTGAACGTTGCCGCACGCCAGAAATTCGTGCGCAATTCCAGGCGATGTTTGACCGCTACCAGCGCGTGGTCGAAACTAACAAGACCAATGATCTTTCCGAAAGCCAGCCCACCAAGGGCAATATCGAAGGCGGCCTGACCACCATCGAAGAAAAGGCGCTGGGCAATATCCAGAAGATCGGGAAGAAGTGCCTGGTGGATGGCGTGCTGGACAAGGCCGAAGCGCCAACCCATTCGGGGCTCTGGTTCATGGATTCAAGCTCCGCTGCGGCTGAGATGGTAACGCTTTGCGCCGCTTCCGGCTTTGCTGTGCATACCTTCCCGACCGGGCAGGGCAATGTCATCGGCAACCCGATCCTGCCGGTGATCAAGCTTACCGCCAACCCGCGCACGCAGCGCACCATGTCTGAACATATTGATGTGGATGTGACTGGGCTTTTGCAGCGGCAGATGAATATGGATGAAGCGGGCGAAGCCTTGCTTGACTGCATCATCCGCACCGCTGATGGCGAATTGACCGCGGCTGAATTGCTCGGCCACCGCGAATTCAGCCTGACGCGGCTTTACGAAAGCGCGTGACCATTAGAGCGTTTCCCGCTCACCTTCGTTCACGGGGAACGCTCTAAAGCTTTTTTTGATCGCATTTTCCGAGCCGCCAAGTGATTCCACTTGGCTTGAAAATGCTCAACGGGCGGCGCACCAATCATTGCGCGCCGCCCTTCAACCCTATTGCCGCTTGGCCAAGGCCAAGCCAGCCCCCAAAGCAATCATTGACGCGCCCGAGATTTCGCGCAGCCGCCGAATGACGGCGGGCCGCGATGCCGCACCTTCCCGGATACGGCTGGCACCAATCGCCACCACAATATCCGCCAGCGTATTCAGCGTGACGGAAATCACGCCCAGCAGAATAAAGGGCAACGCCACCGCGCCTGCGGTCGGGTCGAGAAACTGTGGAATGAAGGCCAGGAAGAAGGCCGCAGTTTTGGGGTTCAGCGCCTCCACCACCACGCCTTCCCGAAAGGCACGCTGCGCACCCATGGCGGGGACCGGCCCGGCGCCAGCCAAACCCTGCGCCGCTTCGTGCCGCGCGGCCATGATGGTGCGCAGGCCGAGCCAAACCAGATAAGCCGCGCCGAGCCATTTCAGCGCCGTGAAAAGCTCCGCACTCGCCAAGACAAGCGCGGAGACGCCGAGCGCCCCGGCCAGCACATGCACCAAGCCGCCGAGTGCAGTGCCGAAGCTGGAAGCGATGCCCTCAGCCCGCCCGCCCGCCAAGCTGCGCGCGGCAACATAGAAAATGCCAGGGCCCGGCGTGACCGCCAGCAGCAGTGCCGCCGCGAGGTAGAGGAAGAATTGAGTGAGGTCTGGCATGGCGCCCTATTACGCCACGCCAGACACAAAAACGAGGAAGCGCGCGCCGCGCCGACGCTCTACCCCGGATCAATCCAGCCGATATTTCCATCGGCGCGGCGGTAGACCACGTTCAGCCCGCCGCCCTTCTTGTTCAGGAACATCAGTGCCTGCGCTTGGGCCAGATCAAGGCGCATCACGGCCTCACCCACACTCAGCTTCTCAATATGCGTTGGGTTCTCGGCAATGATGGCGCCGTGGTCGCCTTGTTCTGGCGCTTCCTCCTCACTCGGGGCTTCAATCACATAGCGGCGGCCAGAAGGCGCTTCTTCTGCTAGCGCTTCCCGATTGCCAGCGAAGGACCGCGCGTGTTCATTCACACGCCGGCGATAGCGGCGCAGGCGCTTGGCCAAATGCTCGGCAGCCACTTCAAAAGCGCGATGCGCATCGGCACCTTCGCCCTCAGCGCGCATCATCAGCCCGCGCCCTGCCTTCAGGTTGATGTCACAACTGAACTGGCTTCGATGCTTGTGGAAGGTCACATTGGCTTCAAGCGCGTGATCAAAATACTTGGCAGTGATCGCGGTCAACCCGTCGCTCACATGGGTCTTCAGCGCGTCACCCGTTTCAACTTGCTTGCCGGCAACAGTGATAAGCATGGGCCTATGCCCTCCCTTTTTTTAAAAGTGGAGGGGCCGCCCCAAGGCGACCGGGCGTGCGACCCTATGCCTTTCTCCCGGGTCGCCTTTCTGTCCGGATCAGGCCGAGGCGGCCTTCTCCCGTTTGCGCTGCACGGATGATGGGATGCGCAGCGTGTCCCGGTATTTGGCCACAGTTCGCCTGGCAATGTCCACGCCTTCTTCACGTAGCCGGGTCACAATCGTATCGTCGGACAGGATATCCGCTGGGCTTTCGGCCTCCACCATGGCCTTTATGCGGTAGCGCACGGCCTCTGCGCTATGGGCTTCCCCGCCGCGGGTGCCGGCAATGGCGGTGGTGAAGAAATATTTCAGCTCAAAAGTGCCGCGCGGCGTTGCCATCGCCTTATTGGATGTAACGCGGGATACGGTGCTTTCATGCAGCGAAACCTCATCCGCCACATTGCGCAAGATCAGCGGGCGCAAATGCCCAACCCCATGGCGGAAAAAGCCATCCTGCCGGCGCACAATTTCGGCTGCCACTTTCAGGATGGTATTGGCGCGCTGTTCAAGTGACTTCACCAACCATGACGCAGTTTGAAAGCGTTCCGCGATCCAGGTTTTGTCTTCCTTGCCGCGCGCGCTGACATTGGCCGAGGCAAAGAAGCCCCTATTCACGAGCACACGCGGCAGGGTTTCCAGATTGAGTTCCACAATCCAATCATCATCCGGCCCGCGACGCATCAGCACATCTGGTATCAGGGTTGGCGCTGGTGGTGCATCAAAGGAAGCGCCGGGCTTCGGGTCCAGTCGCCGAAGCTCCGCGACCATTTCCGCCATGTCTTCGGCATCCACGCCGCAGATTTCCTGCAAGCCCCTCAGGTCACGCTTGGCGAGCAATTCCAGATTGGCGAGCAGCGCCGCCATGGCGGGATCGTAGCGATTTCGATCCTGCAATTGCACCGCAAGGCACTCTGCCAAATCATGGCAGAACATGCCAACGGGATCGAAGCGCGCCATGGCAAGCCGCACGTGTTCCACCAACGCGATGTCACACCCCAGCGCATCCGCAATCACTTGCGCGCGCACATGCAGCCGCCCGGCAGCATCCACAATTGCCAGCAGATTGCCGGCAATCAGGCGTTCTTGCGGAGAGGTAAGGTTAAGCCTGATCTGTTCCGCCAAATGATCCCGCAAAGACCGTTCCGGCGCTTCTATGGCGTCAATGCCGGAAAGATCATCATCGAAATCGCGGTTGCCGCCACGGCCAATCGGCGGCAGGCCATTGTCGTAAACATTATCCCATTCGGCATCGAGCGGCGCGGCATTTTCCGAAGGCAGCGCATCGGAAGCGGCGGCAGTGGCAGCGTCGGC
>JBILPX010000134.1:0-7891 GCA_044373565.1 Roseomonas sp. | reverse complement strand
AATTGCAATTCGGTCCAAATAGAGCCTTCAGTGAATAGCAAAGCTTCGGCGCGTTCGCGCGTAACCGTTGTGGGCGCGCAGAGGAAATCATAGCGCCCCGCATTCATGGCCGGAATAAGGCCGGAGAAGGAGGCGCTTTCGATCACAATCTCGCGCCCCATGCGCTTGGCGACTTCGCGGAACAGGTCAATCTGAAAGCCCTGCACGCCGCCTTGCAGCGACGGGAAAGCATGGGGGGCAAAAGTGCCATCAACCCCGCAGCGGAGCGGCGGTTGGCCTTGGGCCAAAGCGGGCCCGGCAAGGGTGGCGAAAAGCAGTACGGCAGCCAGAAAACGGCGCATTGGGACCTCCTTCTAATCGGTCGAACCGCCGGACAGTCTCAGAACTGGGTGCTTCTGTCCATGGCGGCTTGCCACGAAACTGCCTTTCTATGGACGCGCTGCTGCCCCGCTAGGCTGGTTTAAGGGGCGCTGAACGAAGCATGAGCAGGTAAATGTTTGCCCTTGGACTGATTGGTACTGGCGTATTGTGTGATCTGGTGTTGGTGGCGCTTTTGCTGGGCGACGCCACGGCGCCGGGCCGCTTTTCGCACGCCTTGGTGGCGCTGCTGGCACTTTGCGGGGGCGGGCTGAAGCTTGCCGGGATGATGCTGCTGGAACCGCGCCGCCGGGTTGGGTGAGGGGGCGTAACCTCACAATTTGGCGAATTCACCCTTCAGGAAGCCATCGAGCGCGGCAATCAGGCTTTTATCCGCGTAAAGCGCTTCCTTCCGCTGGCCTAGTTCCGCACGCATCGCCTGGCGTCGGTCCGGTTCCTGGCCAAGCGCAATCAACTTGCGCACCATATCATCCGTATCCTGCGCAATGGCTGATGGCATATGCATCATGCGGAACATGGCGTAGCTGTGCCGGCCCCGCATGAAGGCGCCGGGGCAGGTAATGAGCGGAACGCCCGCTTCAATGGCGCCAAGGGTGGTATTGCCGCCACTCCAGCCGAGTGAATCGACCAAAACATCCATACGCCGCGTCAGCGCTTCAAAATCCGCGGCGCCCATGCGCGGCAGGAACAGCACATGCTCCGCCGCTGAGAGCCCAGCCTTGGCAAAGGCAGCGTCAAGCCTGGTGCGGGTGATGTCGGTCATGTGCGGCGACATGCCTTCAATGAAGACGAATAGTGCTTTCGGAACCTCGGCCGCGATGCGCGGCAGGATATCATCGTAGCGCGGCAGGTATTTGAACAAGGATTGCAGGCAACCATAAAGCACGCGCCCTTCGGGTAGCCCGAAATCCTTGGGCGGCGGTGCGGCCGCACCCGGTTCGACATAAAGCGCCAAATTGGGCAGCCGGATGAGTTTTTCCGAATAATGCAAAGCGCCGTCTTCGGGTTCCATCAGATCGCTCGACAGATAGAAATCCATGGCGGGAGAACCGCTGGTGACGGGATGTCCCCAAGCTGTGAATTGAACGGGTGCGATGCGATGCAGCGAAAGAATGCGGCTTGAAGGTGTCATGCCGATATCGGGTAGCATCAGGAAATCCAGATCATCGGCTCGCATGGTGGCGATGGTCTTGGCCATATTGGCCGCATCAAAAGTAAGGCGCCGCTCAGTACCAAGTTCGGCAAAGCCATCCGAGATATCATCGTATAGGCCGTGAAAGGCGTAGGAGAAGAATTGATAATCCGCCGGCAGGTGCTTCAACCAAGGATAAGCCCAGCTTGCGCCATTATGCCGATGGAGCTTTTCGGAAGCGATCCCAAAGCGCATGGGGCCTGGCTTCCGAGGCGCCTCCCGCGCTGGCCTTTCAGGAATGCCCAGCATCCGCGTGATGCAATCGGACAGAAGCCGCATCGGCGCCACATCATTTTCCTGTTGGTAGGCGATATAAAAGCCATTGGTCGTAAAGGCGACAGTCTTGAGGGCTGCCATCGCTGCGTCACTGCGCGGGTCAGCCTCCGCCAGCAGGTCGCGGGCCTGGTTCAGATCATATAGAAGTTCCGCACGCCTTTCTGCGATTTCTGCGTCATGATGATAGATAGCGGGCAGCAGATTGGCTGTATTCACCGCAGCGCAAATCGCCTGGATGGTTTCTGCGCGGGGGTCCGTTGCGGTCATCAGTGCGATGGAACGTCTGAGACCGATATCCGCTTCTTCGCGCCGGCCAAGTGCCCCCAGGGTCTGCCCTTGGAGCGTTTGTACTTCCGCATCATCCGGATCACGCTTGAGCAAGGCATCATAAATCTCCAACGCCTCCTCAGGCCGAAAATCAGCGGAGAGGATGGAAGCCTTGCATATAAGTGCGGCCCGATTTTCAGGCTCGGCCTTGATGGCGCGGTCCAAATGGCTCATCGCCTGCGCGTGCCCGGCCAGGCCTTTATAGATATAGGCGCAATTGACATGCGCATCGGCGTAATCTGGCTTCAGCGCGATAGCTTCTTCAAAAAAGGTCAGCGCGGCCTTCATGCGTTTGATTGAAAGAAATGCCAAGCCGCAGGCATTGTACAAAGTTGCGTTTTTCGGCGCCAACTCAATGGCGCGGCGATGGCTATTCAGCCCCTCCTCTGGCCGATCAAGTGCCAGCAGCGTCTTGCCGCGACCGATGAGGAATTCTCCATCATCTGGGCAGAGTGCAAGGGCGCGGTCAAAAGCCTCCAGCGCATTTTCAGGCTTTGCCAATTCGAGCAAGATTTCACCCTTCCGGAAATGGGCGGTCGGGTAATCCGGGCGTAGTGCAATCGCCTTATCCAGCGCATTCAGCGCGGCTTCATGCTCATTCAGATCATAGAGCAGCGCTGCATAATTAGCATGAATAAGGGAGTTGTCTGTCTGCAAGGCCAGGGCGTGATCATAGCCTTCCCGGGCCTCAGTATAGCGCTTGGCTTCACGCAACAGATTGGCGCGATTGTGATGCGCGCTGGCGAAATCCGGCCTGGCGGCGATCGCCTTGTCAAAACTCTCCAGCGCTTCCGCCTTTTGCTCCAGCTTTTGATGGGCGATACCGAGGTTGGTGAGCGTTGGCGCGTCATTGCCGCGCAGTACCAAAGCACGGCGGATCAGCTTGATCGCATCGCGATAGGCTTCCTGCTGCATGGCCACCACGCCGCAAAGCTGCAATGCGTTGAAATTGCGTGGATCGCGCGCGATGATGCTTTCATATTTGCGCCGCGCTTCCTTCAAATTGCCCTGCTGTTGCAGGGCGAGCGCCGCTTGCAGCATGGCGGCATTTGGGTCAGCGGCCATTTAGCTCTCCACCCTTCGGTCATCCATCCCACGAAATACGATCAAGTCGCGCTTGGCGCGTGCTGCTGCCGGCAGGGAAAGCCAATGCAAAAATTCCAGCATGACCCGTGCCGTGATGGTCGCGACATTATGGGTATGCGCCGCTTCCGGGCTGTACCAGCCAAGCTTTTCCAATTCGCCTGAGCCTTGAATGGTGCCTGTCACGGCTTCTGCGGGCGCAATCAAAAAGCGGGCATGGAAGCGAATGGGTCTGCCCGATGGCGTGATGGCGCGGCACAAATAATCTAACGCGCCCAGTGCTGCTGCGACGCCTTCACCGCGCTTTTCACCCAATACCAGCCCGGTTTCCTCAAATAACTCCCGCGCGGCTGCAATGCCCAAGGCGCGTGCGCGCGCTGGTGTGGCGCGGCGTTCCAGCAGGCTTCGGGGCGCTTCGCGCAATTCGCTGATCGCCGCGCCGCGATGATCATCCGGGTCCACACGCCCACCAGGAAACACCATGACATCAGGCATGAAGCGATGCCCCGGATGGCGCTTGCCCATCAGCAGTTCCGGACCAGTGCGGCTTTGGCGCCAGACAATCAGGCTCGCGGCATCACGCGGTCGTGCGGTGCCCGCGCGTGGGCTGCGCTTGCCTTCGGCATCGGCACCACCCGGATTATCGGCGGTTGAGTCTTCGCGATGCGGGGGCTTAGTCAAGGTCAAACCCTCGGCTGCGTAGCCAGGCGCGGAAGCCGAAGCGCTCCGGCACGGATAATTGCCGCGCGGCATTTTCGGACCAGGTGCAGCCTTCTGGCGCGGGGCCATGAATTTCCGGATAGCGCGGCTTTTGCCGAGGGCGTAGCGCATCATAAGCGGCAATCGCTTCTGCCTCCGCCGCGCTGGAATAGGCTTCGCAGTGGATCACCAAGGAAGGCGGCAGGCGCGGCGTCACTTCATTGCGCGTCGTTGGCCATCCGAGTGACAAGCCCGCCACGGGATAAACGCCCTTGGGCAGCGCGAATAGCGGCGCCACTTTTTCGATATGGCTGCGCACATAGGAAATGGGGCAGGTGCCGAGCCCCGCCGCATCCGCCGCCGCAATCGCTGCGCCGAGTGCCAGCGCCGCATCCACTGCGGTGTTCAGGAAAGTGTCCATATTATTGTTGGCGTGTTCGCGTCCGTGGTGCGCGCACGCCGCCTGACCGCGCCGCATATCGCCGCAGAAAATCAGCAGCACTTGCGCATCCTTGATCCAAGGCATGGTGCCGATCCAATCCGCCACTTTCGCGATCTTCACCGGATCACGCGTGACGATGATGGAATATTGCTGAAGGTCTGATTTGGAGGGCGCGGATTGCGCTGCCGCCAGCACCGTATCCAGCAGTGCTTCAGTCACTGCTTCGGCGCTGTAGCGGCGCGTGACGCGGCGATCCAAAAGCGCCGCCAAGGCGGGGGGTATCGCCTCGGGCGGGGTGAAGGGGAGCGCCCCGTAGCGGGCGCGGATCAGGTCTTCAGGCTTCATGGACGCAAACTGGCACCCCGCGCCATTAAGGGAAAGCCGGCACCACCCAGGCATCTGCCACCGTCACCCCCTGGCCTTCGGCATGGATGATGAGCGGGTTGATTTCCGCTTCCGCCACGCCGGGTTGGGCGGCCAAACGGGAAGCTGCCACAACCGCGCGCGCCAGCGCATCCAGATCGCCCTTCGGCAAGCCGCGCCAGCCGGCCAGCGGCTTCAGGCCCTTTACTTCCGCGATCATGGCGCGTGCCTCCGCCTCATCCACCGGGGCGATGCGGATCGCCGTATCGCGGTGCAATTCCGCCATGATGCCGCCGGCACCGACCAAAATCACCGGCCCCGCTTCCGGGTCTCGGCGGAAGCCGATGATGGCTTCAGCCAGGCCCTTCACCATGGGCTGCACCAGAAAACCGGTGATGCACGCAGCCGGGGCGCGAGCCCTCACGCGCGACAGCATCGCGGTGGCTTCCGCCGTGAGTGCCGCCGGGTCGGGGATATTCAGCGCCACACCGCCCACCTCCGTCTTATGCGCGAGATCGGGCGACAAGATCTTGAGCGCGACGGGGTAGCGCAGCCCATCCGGCACGGCATCGGGCGCCTCCATCACTGCAAAGGGGCTATCGAGGCCGAAAGCCGCGAAAACCCGGCGCGCATCGGCCTCATCCGGGGTGGCAGGGATGGCGTGGTTGATGGGCGGGGTGGGGGCCTCGGCACGCGGGGCGCACCAGTCAAAAAAAGCGCGAATCACATCGGCGCAGGATTCCGGGGTGCGGAAGGCGGGAATGCCGGCCTCGCCCAGCAAACGCAGGGACGCATCGGCCTGCGGCACCAAAAAAGCTGCGATGGGTTTGCCAAGCCCGGTCTTCACCGCGCCAGTAATGCCTGCCACGGCGTCATGTGGCCGGAATTGCGCGGATGACCCGACCACGGAAAGCACCATATCCGTGCCGGCATCTGCCGAAAGCGCTGTCAGCGCCGCTTCCACCTTATCTGCCCGCGTGCCGGCCAGCGTCACGTCAATCATCCGCCCGTGATGCGGCAGGTCAGCGGCTTCCAGCCCTGCCACGGCAGCGGCATCGGGCGGGCAGGTTTCAATGCCGACGACGCCCAAAGCATCCACCGCCATGGCGCCACCGCCACCCGTTGTGGTCATGACGGAGATTGTGCGGCGTGGATTGGCGAGTGGCTTCCGCCCAATGAACAAGGCTGGTGCTTCCAAAAGCGCTTCGATCATGGTCACGCGCGCAATGCCATTGGCGCGGAAGAACGCATCCGCCGCCGCATCGGATCCCGCAAGCGCACCTGTGTGGCTGCCCGCCAATTCCGCGCCGAAGCTGGAACGGCCAAGCTTGAAGGCAATGATCGGCTTGCCCAGCACATGCGCACGACGCGCGGCGGCGGCGAGTTTTTCCGGCGCGCGAATCGCTTCCAGAAACAGCAACACCGCATCTACATCTGGGTCTTCCACCAGCATGCCGGCGATTTCACTTGCGGTCAGATCAGCCTCATTGCCGGTGCCGATCAGATGGGAGAAGCCCATGCCGCGCGGCGCGCCGCGCGCCATGATGGCACCCATCATGGAACCTGATTGCGAAACCAGGGCGATGCGCCCGGCGGGCAGGCTATCGGCCTCCAAAGCCGCATTCACTGAACAGGCGGTGCGTGCATTGAGGTTGATGAGGCCCATGGAATTGGGGCCGAGTAGCCGCACGCCCGCGGCTTTTGCAGTGGCCAGCAGCCTTTCCTGCAAAGCGCGGCCTTCGTCACCGGCCTCCGCAAAGCCATCGGCCAAAATGGCGGCCACCGGAATGCGCTTTTCTGCCACCGCCGCAATCTGGCCTTCCACATGCTGCGTGCCGAGCAGCAGATACGCGAGGTCAATATCCCCCGGCACATCCGAAAGCCGCGGATAGGCGCGTTCACCAAGGATCGTGTCCGCACTTGGATTAATCGGGAAAAGATCACCCGTAAAACCATGCTTGCGCAAATAAACCTGCGCGCGCGCGGTCAGGCGCTTCGGGTCTGAAGACCCGCCAATAAGCGCAATGCGGCGCGGGTTGAGCAGGGCAGAGGCAAGGCGATCCATGAGGCTATTCCGTCAATTCGAAAGGGGGGCAACACAGCCCTCGGGGGGTGTTTCGGGCTGGGCGATATGCAGCGCCATGAAGGCGATTTCCTGCGCGGTCTCAGGCAACGTCTTCAGGTCATGATCATGCAAAGAAACGCGCCCTGCCTGGATACGCTCCCGCACTGCATGGCGCGCGAGCAATTCCCGTGTCGGGCGCAGCAGCACGGCGCGATCACCTTCCGGCACGCCATCCAACCCGCTGAAGATCACCACCGCCGCGGGGCGCGACCAGACAAGCCGCGCCGGCAATGGGCCAAGGTGGCGCGCATTGGGCGCGAAGGCACATTCCGCCGCAGCATCAATCGCTTCCAAAGCGCCGCTTGGTGGCAACCGCTGCGCCGCCGCCAGAAGCTCTGGCGCCGTGGCTGCTGCGCGCCCTGATCCCAGGACGAGCAGCGCCAATGCGGCAGGAAGAAGCGGCTTCAGACCGGGTCCCAGCAGAAGACATCGCCGGAACGCTCAAGCGCCGAAAAGGCGGGCTTCAACGCAGGCAGGGCATATTCTTCGATCATTTCCGGGGTCCAGCCTTCGCCGCGATGAATGCCGCGGATCGGGCGGGATTGGCTATAGATGAAAATCTCATTCATGCGGGGCGAGAAGATTTGCCCCGTGACATCCTTCGCCGCGTCAGACGCCAGGAACACCGCGAGCGGTGCGTTCTTATCAGGCGTCATGCGCATGATGCGTTCCACGCGGCGCTTTTGTTCCGGTGTTTCGGCAGGGATCGAGCCTGTCATGCGGCTCCAGGCGAAGGGGGCGATGCAATTGGACCGCACGCCAAACCGCGCCATATCCAGCGCGATGGATTTGGACAAAGCCACAATGCCAAGCTTGGCCGCCGAGTAATTTGCTTGGCCGAAATTACCAATCAGGCCTGAGGTTGACGACATATGCACGTAAGAACCCGATTGCTGCGCACGATAATGCGTGGCCGCAGCGCGGGAGACATAAAAGGACCCGGAAAGATGCACCGCAATCACCGCATCCCATTCTTCCGGCGTCATGCGATGGAAAATCTGGTCGC
>JBILPX010000133.1:0-7917 GCA_044373565.1 Roseomonas sp. | reverse complement strand
TAGTCCAGCAGGCAGAGAGAGATGATCACTTTGAAACTGGCGGAGGGGGCGCACCGGGATGCAAACGGTCTCAAGGCTGGAGCCTTGGAGAGCGCCGCAGACGCCGGGACAGCCTCCATCAACGCTAAACAAGGAAGCCAAGGCTCCGCGCAAGCATATATCCGGCCACGACAAAGATCAGCCCGGCGAAAACGCGCGTCAGCGCCCCCCGTCGCCGCGCCAGCGACCGGCCCGCGCGGGCACCGACCAGGCCGCCCAGCATGCCACCGCCCACGAACACCACGGCCAGCGGCCAATCCACCAAGCCGGCCAGCGCGTAAGTGCCGGCTGTCGTGACACCGAAAGCAGTCACCGCGACCAGAGACGTGCCGATCGCCTGGAGCATCGGCATGCCCGTGGCAAAGACCAACCCCGGCACGATCAGAAAGCCTCCGCCGATCCCAAAGAAGCCAGAGAGCGCGCCGACACCGAGACCTGTGCCTATCAGGGTCGGCGCATTTTGGCGATTGAGCCGGACGACACGATCCACCCCATCATCGCGCCGCAGCAGCATCAGCATCGCCACCACGATCATCAGCACGGCGAAGGCCGCCAGCAGCGCCTGCCCATCCAAGCGTCTCCCAATTGCAGAACCGGCGAAAGCGCCGGCGACGCCAGCCGAGGCGAAGACGGACGCGCAGGGCCAGCGGACATTCCCGGCACGGGCATGCCCAATCACGCTGGCCGCCGCATTGACGGCGACTGCCACGGCGCTGGTGCCGATCGCCACATGCGGGCTCGGTACGCCCACCAGGTAGACCAACAGCGGCACCGCGAGGATCGACCCACCGCCGCCCACTAGGCCAAGTGTAAAGCCCACCAGCGAGCCGGAGGCGCCACCCAGCAAGGTCTGGAGCAGGGAGAGATCAGACATTGCCTGCCATCACGCCGCTGTGACGCGACGGTTCCACGGCATCACCCCCAGCAGGCTTGCCAGGCCGCAGGTTCCGGTCACGCCGGCGAAAACCAGGCCCGCACCGACAAAGCCCGAGAGTGCGAAGAACACGGGGGACACGAGCGCGCCCAGCACCACGCCCAGAACCACCAGGCTGCCGGCCGCGATCTGCACCTGCCGCATCATCGGCAGCGGCTGGCGCCGATCCTGAGCCACTGGGAGGCCGGCGCGCTTCCAGGCGTCGAGCCCACCCTCCACGACGAAAGCTTCGCAGATCCCGGCCTTGGCGGAGAGATGATCGGCACTTTCCGCGGTGCGCGCTCCGCTGCGGCAGTGGAACAGCACGGGCTTGCCTTGCTGCACGGCAAATTCCGCCACCGCGATCTGCGAGAGCGGCATGTTGCGCGCGCCGGGGATGCGCTCGCGGGCATGTTCGTCCGGCTCGCGCACGTCGATCAGGGTGGCACCCTCGCGCAGCAGGGCCGCGGCGGCTTCAGGTTTGATGGTCTGCATGGTCGGAGGTCCTTCGTTTGGTGTCAGGTCTCGGGTGGGCAGTAGAGTTCGCGCAGCACCTCAAGCAGCCGGGCTGCCTTGGGGTCGGCCAGCCGGTAGAAGACCGCCTGCGCGGATTTGCGGGTCGCGACCAAGCCATCCTCGCGTAGCCTGGCGAGGTGCTGGGAAAGGGCGGGCTGGCTGAGGCCGACCATGCCGGCCATGGCACTGACCGACAGCTCCCCAGCGCCTGCCAAATGGCAGAGCAGAAGTAGCCGGCGTTCATTCGCGAGCAGTCGGAGCAATCGTGCCGCTTCAGCGGCCTTCTGCTCCAGCGCCAACATGTGGTTGCCTAGCGGCTCTGGCATCATTTAGAGCACCTCTCTCATAAGCTTGTTCTTATTAAGATATCGCTTATATGATATTCAAGCCCCAAGGCTGGGGCAAGGAAGGACATCATGGAAAAGCCCGTCATCCGCCCCTTCTTCGACGAGGCGACCAACACCGTAAGCTACCTGATATGGGATGCGGCCTCGAAGGACGCCGCAGTCATCGATCCGGTGCTGGACTGGGATAATCGGTCCGGTGCGGCCGATACGCGCTCCGCCGACGCGCTGCTCGCGGCCGCCAAGGAGGCCGGCCTCGCCATCCGCTGGGTGCTGGAGACCCACGCCCATGCCGACCACCTGACGGCCGCCCCCTACATCAAGGCGAAAACCGGCGCCCCGATCGGCATCGGTGAGCATATCCGCGAGGTACAGAAGATCTTCCGGCCGGTTTTTGACCTGGATGACGTGAAGCCGGAAGGCGGCGATTTCGACCGGCTGTTCCGCGATGGCGAGCGCTTCGCACTGGGTGGCCTGAGCGTGGAGGTGCTGCACGTCCCCGGCCACACGCCCGCCGATATCGCCTACCGGATCGGCGACGATGTCTTCGTTGGCGACACGCTGTTCATGCATGACTACGGCACCGCGCGCGCGGATTTTCCGGGCGGCGACGCGCACCAGCTTTGGCGCTCCATGCAGCGCCTGCTGGTCTTACCGCCCGAGACGCGGCTGTGGATGTGCCATGACTACAAGGCGCCGGGACGCGACCACTTCGCCTGGGAAAGCACGGTCCTTGAACAGCGCGCGCACAACCCGCACGTGAAGGACGGCACTACGGAGGCAGGTTTCGTCGCCTTCCGGACCGCGCGCGACGCCACGCTCGCTGCCCCCGCGCTGCTGCTGCCCTCCATCCAGGTGAACATCCGCGCCGGCCGCTTCCCCGAGGCCGAGGCCAATGGCGTACGTTACCTCAAGGTTCCGGTGACGGTGAAGGGCGGGCTGAAATGAGCGAGACCACGCAAATCGTCTGTCCCGAGTGCGACGGGATGTTTTGCGCCATCACGCGCATTACGCCACACCGACGAAGCGTGGCGAGTAGACGAGGCGCGCCTGCGCCACTAATGGCAGTGCGTTGGCGGTGGATTTATTGAACCGGATCATGCCGCCAGAAACCAAGGCGACACTTGCGGGCGATCCTGATGCGCCGGTGGCGATCACACGGATCGAGCGGATTATTATTGAACCGCAACAGAATTAGGCGGGCGGGCTTTTTGCTTCGAAAAGCCGCAAAGGACTGAAAAAGCCTAGAACCAAGTATTGAAGCAGCATCACGGGAATAGCAGTCCCGGCAGCGGTGGCGACGCCGATAGCTAGGAATTCAGAGAAAGGCATCGGTCTACGGGACGTTAATTGGTCAAACACGCCAATGAAAAGGCCGATCCCAAGGAACAACCCCCAGATGAGCCAAAGAACGATGAAAAGGCGCTCCAAAAATGGCCGCTTCATGGGTGATGCTCCAATGGGCTTAGCTGCGGTGGTTCATTGTTACGCCATAGGCCGCCCCTTTGGAACCGATAGCCTCAAAATGCCCAACTTTGGCTCGCCCTGATTTGGTTTTTCGTATTAACTGATAACATGAAGCCGAGCCGGACAGAGAAATTGCAAGATGCGGCTCATCGCTGGATGAGAACCGCAAGCGAGATGCTTGCGCTACTGGTAGGGTGGGCAGGCATCCTGACCGCTGCCGGCGTGACCGCTTATCAAGGTTTCGTCTGGCTCAGGGCAGGAAGCTGGCCACCTTTCAGGACGGGCGACCTCATTAGCGTTCCTCCCACCTTTCTCGCTGAATGGATTGGTGCAAGGCAATTGCTCGATTGGGCGTTGGATACCCCTGTGCAAGCGTTTTTCATTTTGGGCGGCATTGCCGCTGCATTGATCTTTCTGCGGCTGGCTGTCTTTCTGGACCCGCCTGCCGCGAAATAGCCGGCCATGTCGCGCGCGCGCGCGGGGCGGCGAGGCCGGTCAAGCCCCCACCGCTTCCTGAGCCAAAATAGGCCGGCGAGAGGGGGTATCCCGGCGATTGGCGGGGGTATGGGCGGGGGTATAGAAAGCCCATTCGAAAAATTCTCAAGGAAAAACAACGCGATAGGGGCTTGATATGGCGGAGGGGATGGGATTCGAACCCACGATAGGACTATTAATCCTATAACGGTTTAGCAAACCGCCGCCTTCGGCCACTCGGCCACCCCTCCGCAGGAGTGGAAGTCACACGGCGTTGCAACAACCCGCTTCTAGTGCCGCGGCGGCGCAGCGTCAAACCCGAAACTTCGGGTCAGCCCAGCGAAACCTCAAATCCGCGCTTAGTGGCGGGGCGGGCCATCATCGCCTCATACCAGCGCTTCACATTCGGCAAGGTCCCAAGATCCACCTGATGGCGTTCATGCCGCCAGGCCCAGCCCAGAATTGCGAAATCAGCGATTGAAGGTTCACCGCTGGTCGCCACAAAATCGCGCCCTTCAAGCTGGCGGTCCAAAACGCCATACAAGCGCTTTGTTTCATCATGATAACGCTTAAAACCGTAATCGCGCGCTGGGCCTTCGGGCTGCATCAGGAAGTGATGCACCTGCCCCGGCATCGGGCCAAAGCCGCCCATCTGCCACATAAGCCATTCATAAACAGGCACGCGGGCGCGCAGGTCTTTCGGCATAAAGCGGCCGGTCTTTTCAGCCAGATACAGCAGAATGGCGCCGCTTTCGAATACCGTGATCGGCTTGCCATCCGGCCCATCCGGGTCCTGGATGGCGGGGATACGGTTATTCGGGCTGAAGGCCAGAAATTCAGGATTGAATTGCTCGCCCTTGCTGATGTTCACGGGCTTGACGGTGTAGGCCAGCCCCATTTCCTCAAGGGCGACACTGACCTTGCGCCCATTGGGCGTATTCCAGGTCCAGAAAGTGATGCTCATGGGCGGCGATCCTCACCTTGGCCGATGCGCCCCAAAACAAGGGCGCATCGGACAATTACATCAAAGCGCGGCCAGAACCGCTTCGGCCTTGCTCACTTCAAAGGCGCCCGGGGCTTCCACCGCCAAATGGGTCACCTTGCCATCCTTCGCCACCAGGGCGAAGCGCTGGCAGCGCATGCCAAGGCCGCGCGCCGTCAGGTCGAATTCCAACCCCATCGCCTTGGTGAAGGCGGCCGAGCCATCGGCAATCATGGTCACCTGATCCGTGATGCCCTGGCCCTTGGCCCAAGCGCCCATCACAAAGGCGTCATTGGTAGCCATGCAGGCTACGGCATCCACGCCCTTGGCCTTCAGTGCCGCAGCATGTTCCACAAAGCCTGGCAAATGCTTGGCCGAGCAGGTGGGGGTAAAGGCGCCTGGCACGCCGAACAGCACAACCGTGCGGCCCTTGAAGAATTCCGCCGTATCAAGCTCCTTCGGTCCGTCCGGGGTGCCATGCATGATCTTCATCGCGGGAATGCTATCGCCAGTCTTAATTGTCATGGTCTTCTCCTTGTGAAGCAGCGCCAAAACTAGCCCCGAGCACGGCGCCTGTCACCTGGGCGCGCAGGTCAGAAAACCCTCCTTCACGGGTAGGTTAAGGGCACTGCCTCGCTCGTAGGTTGAATTTTTAACCAATTCGCGTGTAACAAGGCCCTACCATGAGCGCGTCCCCCCCCATGGCCCCCTGCCGGACCCTGCCTTTATTGGCCCTGGTTCTGGCGCCCTTGTGGTTTGGAAGCCCCCTTCCAGCCGCAGCGCAGGGGGCCGTTCAAACCGCTGCCTTGCCCGCACCCGCCCTTCGCGGGCCTGCCAGCGCTGGCAGGCCACTTGCCGCTGCGGATGCAGATCAGATCAAGAATATCTTTGCTCTTCACACGGCCAAAGATTGGTCAGCGGCGGAACAGGCAGCATCGCTGCTCACGGATCGTCGGCTTGAAGGCCATATCCTTGCGGATCGCTGGCTGAACCCCGCCGCGCCAAAGCCAGATCAGGAAGCGCTGCGGGATTGGCTGGCGCGCTTTGCTGATCATCCGGATGCGCCCGCTATCCATGCCCTGCTGCGCCGGACCGCGCCGCGCGGGTCCAGCCTGCCGGCTGCGCCCACTCGGGAAAGCCTGGCCGAGGATGCCGGCGCCGCCCCGGAAGAACGCGAAGCCCCGGAACAGGGTTTTGTCCGCAACTCATCACTGGACCGTGCGCTCAGGGATCTAGTGCGCGATGGCAATCTGGAAGCCGCCTTGCGCCAGATGGAAGCAACCCGCGGCATGACGCCCGCCTATGCCGCCGCACTCAGGGCCGATTTCGCCTTGATCCTGTTCCGCCGCGGGGAAGATGAACGCGCCTTCGAAGTTGCATCGGTGGCCACCCGCAGCCGGGCTGAGCCCAGCGGGCGGGCCGCCTTCGCTGCGGGCCTTGCCGCCTGGGGGCTTGGGCATTTCGATGTGGCGCTGCCCTATTTCGAAGTGGCGGCGCGTGCGCCTGGGGCATCGGCGGCCAACCGCGCCGCCGCCGCCTATTGGGCGAGCCGTGCGGCCATTCGCGCCCGGCACCCTGGGATGCATGTGCCCTGGCTTTTGCAAGCCGCACAGGAACCGCGCACCTTCTACGGCCTGATGGCGCGCCGCGCGCTTGGGCTGACACCCGGCTTCGCCTGGCATGCCGAAGCGGGCGGTGAGGAAGGCATGGCGGCGCTGCTGGAAACCGCCGGCGGGTGGCGCGCCCTCGCGCTGCTGCAAATCGGCCAGGCAGGCCGGGCAGAGGCGGAATTGCGCGCACTTTGGCCGCTGGCGCGGGGCAATCTGCCCTTATTACGCGCCATGCTTGCCCTGGCCTCTCGGGGGGGGCTCACGCATCTTTCGGCGCAGCTTGCGGAACTGGCACAGACTGCCGATGGCCGGCCGCGCGATTTGGCGCGTTTCCCCCTGCCCCGGCTGAACCCAGCGCAAGGTTTCCGCGTGGAACCCGCCCTGCTTTATGCGCTGGCGCGCCAGGAATCGAATTTTGACGCTGCGGCGGTTTCTCCTGCCGGGGCGCGCGGCTTGATGCAGGTTATGCCCGCCACCGCCGCCTATTTGGCCAATGACCCATCCTTCGTCGGCGAAGGGGCGGAAAGGCTAAATAATCCCGGGCTGTCGCTGGAATTGGGCCAGCGTTATCTGCATTATCTGGCCCGCAGCGAAGCGGTGGGCGGCGATCTGATCCGCCTGCTGGCAGCCTATAATGCTGGGCCGGGCAATTTGGCGAAATGGCTGCCCGCCGCGCGCCACCGTGGGGATGCGCTGCTTTTCATTGAAGCGATTCCCTTCGACGAAACCCGCAGCCATGTGCAGCGCGTGCTGGCCTATTCCTGGATTTATGCCTCTCGGCTGGGGCTGCCGGCGCCAAGCCTTGATCAATTGGTGCAGGGCGAATTCCCGCGCTTTATGTCACCGCAGGAAGTGGTAGCACTGCTGGGCAGCGCGCCCACACTGCCTGGCCGGACACGCTGAAGAGCCGCTATCTCAGCCCTCAATCTTCACGCCCATCCGCCCAGCCAAATCCTGGATGAATTGCCAGGCGACACGGCCAGACCGAGACCCGCGCGTGACGGACCATTCCACCGCCTGCGCGTGCAATTCCTCAACCGGCACAGCCAGCCCGAAATGCTTGGCATAGCCTTCGATCATGGCGAAGAAAGTATCCTGATTGGCATTATGAAAGCCGATCCACAGCCCAAAGCGGTCTGAGAGCGAGACCTTTTCCTCGATCGCTTCTGATCCATGGATCGCGGCGCTACGTTCATTCTCAATCATATCGCGCGACATCAAATGCCGGCGATTGGAAGTAGCATAGAACAAAACATTGGTGGGCCGGCCTTCAATGCCGCCATCCAGCACAGATTTCAGCGCCTTGTAATCTGCATCCTCACGCTCGAAAGACAGATCATCACAAAATACCAGACAGCGGCGCGCACCCGCGCGCAGGAAGCGCAGCAATTCCGGCAGGGTCTTGATGTCTTCGCGGTGGATTTCAATCAAGGCCAGGCTGCCAGGCACTTGCCGGTTGGCTGCCGTATGCGCGGCCTTCACCAGGGATGATTTGCCCGTCCCCCGCGCGCCCCAAAGCATGGCGTTATTGGCGCTGAAGCCACGCGCGAATCGCAGCGTGTTTTCCATGAG